>JAPPMR010000235.1 GCA_028818995.1 Candidatus Poribacteria bacterium
GCTACAATATGATATAGATTTTTATGGAGACAATGAACATTACGAAGTCGGTATTTTCAAAACCCTCTACCGATTACGACCCACCAAGTCACTGGAAATCAGTCCAATGTTCAAATACACTGTCCGGAACGGTTTTCGTATGGCAGAAGACCGGTTTGAATACCTCACGCTACAAGGAAGAATTGACGATAGGGACATTTCACGCGATATCAGGTTGCGCCAAATTGAACAAGCACATGTGCGTGATATGACTCCTGCACTTATTCTCAAGGTTGTGTATCAGTTCACGAAAACGATTAAACTTACAGGTGGTGGACAGATTCTGCTATTCAATGATCTGCTTAAGGACGATAATGATTTTGTCCGTCAAGCACTATTAGCAGAAATGGAAAAAAGTTTTTTCGCCTACCGGAAGCAGCTTTTTCTACATATCGGGGCGCGATACATAGACCAACGCGCAATCGAGGATGTTAACGATCAAAATTTCATGGAAATATTTGTACGGGTCTTTGGAAAATTCTAATAATAAAGTCAAAAATAAAAATGCATACATTTCATTGTAGCATTGCCATTTTTACACACTTTTGCGTTTATAGTGAAATACAAAAATATATGCACACTTTTGGTCTGTAGGACTTAAACCGACCTATTGGACTGTGCCGTAGCACAAACTTTCCAGTTTGTGCAGAGTGTAAGCAACCTAACAGGTTACGCTACAATCGTGTGCAAGTAATTATGGTTTCTACTATAAAGCGAGACAGAATATTTGTAAAAAAAGGTAAATTGGACTGTTTTGTTGGTCTTGTGTTATCTATTTCAATCTCAACGAATTCTGCTGTAACATCTGAAGATGTATGATCAGGCAATTTTGAAGTGGGCTTGGAATAATCTCTCCGTCTTCTTGTAGACACTCAATATGAAATTTCATTGCATCTGCGATTTCCTTCCGTGTTTCTTTAAGCGTATCGCCTACTGCTACACATACAGGAAGATCGGGAACATACGCACTATAATTCATATCACCTTGTTCAAAAATTACAAGATAACGCATTAGTTAAAGTTTCCTTTATTGTAAACCTGCTTGTCTAAGAATGGAATTTAATGTACGAGGTGAATATCTTTACCCATTTTTCCCGGAACTGTTACTTTGCCAGATTTAGTTGGGTGTTTAAAATGTCTGTGACTGCCTTTGTTCGGTGAAGAAACCAACCATCATCTTTAAGTAATTTGATGATTTCTCTAACTTTCATTGTCGATGTACGAGTTTAACGACTACCGCAGGTGGCGGATCTCTGAGTTTTACTTAATAGGACTTACGCAAATTTTAAAGGACACAATATCACTAAGTCTAATTGCTAAAGAATGCACAATGAATTGTGTTACTACAAACGCTGTAACGCTTAAACAAGCAAAATGCGTAAGTCCTAAGGACCCGTTCAAAGTTTATGATTTTCTTTCGTCACGCTTTTTCTCTTCAGGTTTGGAAGGCTCATCTGTATCAGTTACCTTCTAAAAACTTCATGATAGCTTCGTTCTTTTCGCGGCTTTCTGAAGTAATTACCTTTCTAGCTTTCATTATCTTTATAAATCTCGCCCCAAACTTCTCCCGGAAAGCGGCCGAACGTTTGTGTCTCTCTGTACGTTTTTCCTCCGTAGTTGCAGAATCGGGCAGTTTTGACCTCAGGAATTCGGGCAATTCTGCCATTATCTCCCTACCGAGTTGCAACGCTTCATCCCTTACTTTTGGATCGTCAATGCATTCTATGAGGGTCGGATCGTCTTCACATTCTTTAAGAAGACGTTGTAATTTATCATACTCTTGTTGAAGTAATGCCTCGTGTGCTTCAGCTTCCGCTGTCTTTTTAGAATCATCAGAAACTGGTTCAGGGTTCACAAGCACTTTTTTGGTTTCCATTTTAGTTCTCCTTTCACCACACGTTTATGGTGAATGTTTGTTGAATTCTTTCCAGTTAAACCGTTGTGCCCAACCGGAAATCGTTATCGGACGAAAATTAGGTAATTATTGCAAAAATCTCAAAGATTACGTAAGCCCTGACTTAAGATAGTTATACCACAAAAATTACCGAAAGTCAACAAATGTCTAAATGAAAACCAGAGTCATTCAATTCTCCAGTAATCACACATGCTGCATCTGTTTCTTCTTGTAGGAGCGATCTCCGAATCGCGATAAACACAATGATAGTCGGGAATCGGAGTTCCCTCCTTCAAAGACGGACCGTCTTCTGTAGGAGCGATCTCCGAATCGCGATCTATACCCGCAATTTTAGAGTAGACAGACCGCTACATTATTGGAATTTGTGTAAAATTACGCATATTTTCCAAAATTAACTTGATATATAGGGTGAATGATACTATTATTTACGTGAATTCGGAAAAGATTTAGGGTTCTTATAAAATTTATGGAAGGATTTTGTCCAACCCCAACGACCAAATTCAGTTTGTTCAATCAACAGAGCAACGGCAAACATCTGCCGTTGCTGGAACAAGAAAAGGAGTCCAAAATGTTTAACAAAATGTTGGTCATAGTTTTTGCCGTTATGGCAACCGTTTTTATGTGTGCAAACATGGTGAAAGCTCAAGTGGTTACGAAAGGTTTAGTTAGTTATTGGACCTTTGATAAGGCTGATGTAAATGGTGATACTGTTGAAGACGTTGTTGGTAAACATAATGGCACCATGAAGGGAGACCCCAAAGTAGTTGAAGGTAAGGTCGGTCAGGCTCTGGAGTTTGATGGTGATGATTATGTGGATTTTGGAGATCCAGAGAGTTTGAATATAGATCCACCACTTACGGTTTCAATGTTTATCAATAATAAGGATCAGTCTGCCAGTTTTATTTGGCTGGGCGGTGCAGCTACTGGATCGACTAAGAACTATATTTATGTGAGGAATAATGGTGGGATGAACGTTGGCCAATGGCCTCCTGGCGGCGGAGATCTGAATTCTGCTGCAGGAGTTCTCGAAACTCGTGGTACTTGGTATTACATCACTGCTGTTTTTGATGACCAATATCTTCTTTATGTTGATGGATCTTTAGAGGGTGAACTCAAAGCGGAAGTTTATTCAGGTCCGACCCCTACAGCTTGGTTACTTGGAACAAGACTATTTCCTGCTAATGCTGCCTATTACTTCATAGGCCTCGTTGATGAACTTGGTGTTTATGATCGAGCACTAAGCGAAGACGAAATCAACCAGAACATGAATGCAGGAGGATGGGCTGCCGTAAGGGCTGCAAATAAGTTAGCGCTCACTTGGGGAGATCTAAAAGCCTCAAGATAACCTAATACCATTTCTAAATAATGATATTACATTATTTCATAAATCGGTTTTAAGAATGTAACACCCTCTTCTGTAGGAGCGACCTCCTGGTCGCGACCCGACAAATGCCAAACGCGCATTTGGCGTTGATTTAAGGTCGCTCCTACAAAGAAACTTAAAAATCGGAATGATACTTTGTCAATTAGAAATGGTATTACACGTGAGCTCTAAATCTTTTTCGAATTCACAGAAATAAAAATAAACGAATTCCCGAAAATTATTTTTTCTACAAAATTTTCATAAAAATAACGAACTTTTTCTATTTTAACTTGACAAACATATCTATAGGATGTATAATACTATTAC
>JAPPMR010000398.1:0-2039 GCA_028818995.1 Candidatus Poribacteria bacterium
ATCACTATGTGTACTCACTAAGACCTGTTGATTTTTGCTCGATTGCATCTTATAAATTAGGTATGCGAGTTGTGACACAATCCCTACATGTAGTGAAAGTTCGGGCTCTTCTAATAGGAGTACTGAGTCACTTTCAAGGAGAGCCCACAAAAGACCAAGGAGCCGTAGCGTTCCATCAGAAAATTGTTCCTCGTGTTGTGCAGGTGAACTTGGATGCCAGTGGGAGCAACGTACCAATAAATGTGGTCGACCCGCTTCATCATGTTTAAATTCCAAACGCTCAAGTTGAGGCATAGCAATCTTGAGTGCTTCCTCAATCGTTTTGATGCGTGAACAACGGATATCTTCGTCTACATTAGCAATCCTTTCAAGTAAACCGTGACCGAGTTGAGTTCGAGTTGACTTGCTCCTGGATCTGGAACCTGAACGTTGGGCATTGGTATCGGTTTCAACAGAGTCTACCGTAATTAAGTCGGGAAAACGAAGAAGTTGCGGTACTAAATGGAGATAGGCAATAGAATGAAAAAAGTCCACCAATTCTTGAAAATCATGGTTGGTACTTTCAAGGGTAGTTCGGATGAGCCGATCTGGATCCTTTTCATCTTCTGTATCAGGTCTATCTATGAGCAATTTACTTTCTTTCCACACTCTCTCATGTGTGAGTGAAGCAAAATAACGATGACTGTAACTTTGACTTTGAGGTGCTTGGCGAAACCCTACCGCATATCTCCAAGTTTCAGCGGATTCTGAGGTGTCGGCAAGGCGGATTTCAATTGCAATCTCCGCATCTTGCTCTACCACTAAACTTTGTATGGTAGCTACGCTTCCGCGACTGGCAACTGCTTCCTGTAACCCGCCCCTTTCATTTTTGGCAATATCTCGAAGGAAGCGAAAAATGTCCAAAAAATTGGATTTGCCCGACGCATTTGGACCGACAATAAACTGACGTTCGCTAAGTGGAACGTCAATCTGTCGAAAATTGCGCCAGTTTGTGGCACTAAGATGTGTGATAATCATAGTATCCCTTAAATAAAATTAAATGCCAACATTGATTTGAATATGCCCTCTTTATTCTATCACAGAGAGTGTAGAATTCAGAGAACAAAATTATGTTTTTCGTCAAACAGTTCAGGCATTAAGGTTGTAGTTAACCCAAAATGGGCATACATGTCTGTTACAAAGTCATAAGCAATTTGATCAGGCGAAAAATTTGGAGACACAGTCTGTTTTGAAACAATAGGGTAGTCGGACTCGTAGACACGTCGCTCGTTCTCAAATATACCAAACTTCGGATTGCCTGGATGCCTACCCACCAGCAGAAAACCGTTGAGGTTGTGATATTCTTGTTGAACAATAATGGGAAAATTAATATTAGATGTTGTATAGATTGCCTTTACTAAACGTAGGAATGTGACTGGAAATTCACAAACGACATAAGGGTATAACCACTCTGAATCCCAAAACTTTTCATAGGTCGATATTTGCCATTGAAATACACTGTCAGACAATGGACATCGTAACTCAAGAAATCCATTGTTCAATAAGATTACTTCACCTTCACCAAAATTTAAACCACTAATTCCGTCAGGAATTGGTAAAACCTCTGGAATACCTGTGAAGCCAAAAGCACCCTTACGGACGTTTGGAGGGTTCCGTAAAAGATTATGAATTTCCGGTTCCTGAGTCCGAACTGCATCTGAAACTAATGTCATGGGAACAGCAAAGATTCGATAATAAGGTTCTCCTGATATTGCTTCATCAAATCGTAATTTCATTGAGTGAAGAAAGCCTTTGATTTCTCCTTGCCCCAAGCTATCCTTTGGTCTTAGTTCCATTGATTTGTCATAATCCGCTCTCGCACGTTCTATCTCACCCTTGACGTGGTAAGCAAAACTTCGGTTGAAGTAAGCATCAGAATTGTTAGGGTCAAGATCTATTACCGTGTTATAGTCTAAAATAGACAAATCAGTTTCACCTTTGCTAGAGTAAGTAAGCCCGCGATGATGATAGGCATCTACATAATCGGGTTTGAGTTCTAT
>JAPPMR010000398.1:2139-3644 GCA_028818995.1 Candidatus Poribacteria bacterium
CATAATCGGGTTTGAGTTCTATTGCTTTGGTATAGTCTGAAATAGCGTTGTCATACTCGTCTATATTAAAGTGAACCAACCCGCGATTATAATAGATAACGGCATCATTTGATTTCAATGCTAATGCTTCATTATAATGCATAATAGCTTTGTCAAAGGCGTTTTGTTTTTCTTCAGATGTACTCGCTTCAATTCCTCTATGTTGCCAAGTTAGACCCCTATGATACTCAGTATAGGCACTATGATGAATGTTGTGAGTCATGACAAATCCATAGAGATCGTTATAAATGGTTTTAGTAGATATACCATGTGCTTTCTGTAGGTGATCTAGTATAGATTGTTTGAGGTTATGTGGGATAGTGATTACATCAGATGCGTTCGGTTGAATAAAGCCCTTGGGAGGTCTAATAAATACAATCTTTTGGATACTGACATGACCGTGTGGTTTCGACAAAGGATTGTAGATTATATCTTTTATTTCTTCGATTTTTTGTAGGATAACTCTACCATCTTTATCAGACGAATCAACACAGGCAAAGAAAAGGGCGATGAGATAGTCAGTTGTAAACTCAATGAGGTTAGTTTTCCCACCATAACGTTGGATATCCATAAGGATGTTGAGATCGCTTGTTTCATCTGTGTAATCCTTCGCCTCGGTTAAAATTTCCATTTGAAGGGTTTCTATATCAAAAGAATCCGTTTCAATATCTTGGTATTCGCGGTAGAGGCTTGAGCAGATTTTTGGATAGTGAGTGGGCTCTCCTCGATATATGTAGGTACTGTCTGCCAATTTTTCCGTAATTTTACGAATAATTTCCAAAACGCTGCTTAAAAGACTATCTGGAGAACTGGATTGATTTAACATAGGATCAACTTCCTTTATAAGGATGGCTTTTGTAATGCAATAATAACACATCCACGGAGATGCATCGGCGAATTTTATGGTAAAACCTAAAAACAAATAGACACTCTCCACTCACTGGTAGGCGAGGTTTCTAACCTCACCGGTGCGGAGTGTCCAATTAATTCTAAACTTTACTATAATCAGCGAACTTATTGACAAAGGGACACACATGGTTGCTAATAGTGTTTGCAAAAATCAACGATGTATCCTATTGCGGTAATTTGCCGTTTTGTATTGGTTGGTTATCAAGTTTTTACTTGATAAGGTTCTTTAAATACTTCTTTTAAATGCCACCTCGTGAAATTTTCGTTAGGGTAGTAGATTTGCTCTTGTGGTGGAAAGTCAATCTCTCGACCGTCAAATTGCTTCAGCCATTCTTCAAAACCTACTGATGTTTTATCAACATATTCCGATACGCGAACTTCCAATTGGTCAGACAACGTAAAAGCACCTCGATCAAAAAGTTTATGGTGTAGTGAACATAAAGCAATTCCATTTCCTTCTTTGTCGGGGCCTTTTGCCATTCTCCACTTGATATGGGCGGCTTCCAACGCGATAGGACGGTTGCGTAATGTCACGTTAAAGCCGCAGATCGCGCACC
>JAPPMR010000935.1 GCA_028818995.1 Candidatus Poribacteria bacterium
ACGTCAATGGATTTACAAGCAATGGCAGACCAATTTTTCCCAATAGGAGAAGAATTGTTAATGTAATTGCAGACTTCAGCATGAGACTTTCGGAGAAAGAAGTTGCGTTTTAAAATTATGCTCTTTTCTGATTGTTCTTCAATGTCTGATTGTCCACAGACGCATATTTTTCCACGTGTGTCTATATCTTACTGTTTATTATCCTTTCTCCTTTTTGTGGTTGCTTTCCACGCTGCCCAAAGTGAATGGCTGCCAGCGGAAAATCTGCCGTTATGTACAGCTAAAAATGCTCAACATTTCCCTGTGATAACAAATGATGGTAAAGATGGTGCTATTGTCGCTTGGCGCGATGCGCGAAATGACAACTACGATATTTATGCACAACGTATTAGCAGCAAAGGCGACATACTTTGGAAACCTAACGGTATCGCTGTCTGTGATCACGAAGCGCCTCAAAGTAGTCCTGCCATCGTTTCTGACTTGAAAGGTGGCGCTATCATTGTTTGGGGAGATACACGAAACGGCACGCAAGATAGTTACGCGCAACGTGTTGATGCGAATGGCAAGAAAATGTGGGATCCCGATGGCGTTGAAGTGTGTACGGATGCAGCTTTACAAGATGACTTTACCGTCATTCCCGATGGAAAAGGCGGTGTGATTGTTGTCTGGGAAGATTGGCGAGCCGGTAATCAAGACATCTATGCCCAAAAGATTTCTGCTGAAGGAAAAGCGGTTTGGAAACAGAACGGTATTTCTGTATTTAGTGGAGAAGGTGACCAATATGATCCGGCTTTAATCAGCGATGGAGCGGGTGGGTTTATTGTTGTATGGTGGGATATTAGTACGCCTGACTGGAACATCTTCGCGCAACGGATTGATAGCAAAGGGAATAAGGTATGGGACTTACCTATACCTGTCTGTACTGCACAGGGCAATCAAGGCAATCCAACTATTGTCAGTGATGGTAATGGTGGCGCATTCTGTGTTTGGTCGGATTACCGAAACGATCCGAATTTTTTCACGCGCGCCCAACTCTACGCGCAGAAAATAGCAGCGGACGGTACAACCTTATGGCAAAAAGATGGTATACCGATTTGCAAACTGCCCGTTAACCAACAACAAGCGAATTGCGTCAGCGATGATGAGGGTGGATTCATCGTTGTTTGGTGGGATGATCGGGATATCTTCGCCGACATTTATGCACAACGCGTCAATGTAGATGGTAAAATTTTATGGGATAAAAACGGTGTGCCTGTTTGCACAGAAGGTGGCATTCAACAAATTCCGATGCTTGTGTCTGATGGTGCAGGTGGTGCCATTGCTTACTGGCTTGACTATCGAGAGGATTTCAGGGATACAACTGAAGATGCTATCTATGCACAGCGAATTGATGCCGATGGCACACCACTTTGGAAAGAGAACGGTGTGCCTGTTTGCGATGCAAACAAAGAACAGATAACACCAAGGGCAGTCTCTGCTGGTGTTGGAAGTGCCATTGTAGTTTGGAGTGATGCCCGCGGGGATGATTATGACATCTATATCCACCGTGTGCAATGATATAAATCCTAAACGTCTGCCGAACCAGAGACATTCAATTCTCGCGAAGTGTTCTTGTGGAAGGGTTTGTAACCCCGATTTAATAACAAACGTGTTTAATCGCAATTCATTACGCCTCTTTTTCGTTTTTGAGGCACAATTGGACGATTCTGAATTAGAAAACCGACAATTGAATGCCTCTGTCTGCCTGCCAAACAGATTTGACAACCCTTGCCTTGCATGGTATTATAATACCGTTTCTAAAATACAATGTTTCTTTAGTAGCACAAACTTTATGAAGATTAATTTTTAAATTCGGTAATTTTCTGTCCGCACAAGTCAGGTGTACCCCACCGCTGGCGAGGCGGGGAATGCCTAATGGCATTCATACCGTTGATTTCTTCCTAACCTCGCCAAATTACCGATTTCTTTAGTCCCGCTGAATGCCAAAAGGCATTCATAGCGTTGATTTACTCCCACAAGAAGATATATGCTTAAGTTTACACCAATGGGTTTCGCTAACGCTCTACCCGACCTGCAATATAAACTTTTAGTAACACGCATTAACTGGCAATTCTTAAAACTAAATAACCCTGTTTCAGTGAGAAAAATAAAAATTGACTTTCCTATCAACTTACAGTATAATAAAAAAACAGATTGTGGTGATAAAGTTAATGAACTCTCCTATCAATTTTCAGTATAGTAAAGGAACAGATTCTGATGGCAACTATAGGTGCAGCAGCAGGCGCAGCTGCGGGAGGTGCAGCGGCCGCTGCAGCAATCGCCCAGGCTATCAAAGCCTCCGGAGCAATCATTCAACTTGAACCTACCGAATTCCTTAAAATACTTTCAAAGAGCGAGGAACCCCTCGTCGTCACCGCATTGGGTGGGGTTTTCTCAAAAAACTATCAGTATCTAACCAACTACAAAGGGTTACACTTTTATTGCAAATCGGATACTGCTATCAAGCTGCAGGCTGATGTGGAAGTAGTTCAGGCAAAAAAGATATGGATTCCGGGCTAACTGGACTTGGATACAATATCCAAAGGAAGAAAGATGGCAACGATAGTAAAACACAATACAACGGGCAAGAATTACTGTTTACTCGGTACAGGTTTTGGTGTTTTCCAGTCCTCAAAACCAAATATGTTTTTCGGTAATTTAATGGCTGATGTGGACGAAGGGGAATACGCCATGGTCTGCGTCTGTGATAGTGCTGGAAAAATATACTGGATAGATGCAAATGATGTAACCGTTGTAAGCGTTGATGGACAAAATATCGGAGAACTACGTCTTACATAAATGAATTTCAATTCTTGTCTAATAGGGCAGTTTTTCATCTCCGAACGATTTTACTCATGAAAGGAAACTTTTCATCAAATGGATTTACAGCAGATTAATATTAAGGTTTTTGTAACCGAAGATAGCAAGGTCAACCACACCAACTTCATTAAGGTTTTCAACCGTTGGATGGAGGAGGCTGATTCTGAAGATTATCTGAACTACGCCGATTATTCGCATGTTGATGCTGGGCCGGGCGTACTACTGATTTTGAAACAAGCCAACTATAGCATTGACAGTGCTTATCATGAACCAGGATTTCTCTACAACAGGAAGCACAATGTGGAAGGTGATAACGTCGAAAAGATTCGTCAAGCGCTTACTGAGACGCTTTCCAAATGCGAACTACTTGAAGCATCGGAAGAATTGGAAAACGCTATCCATTTCAACGGCTCAGACATTCTTTTTATGATAAACAATCGCCACATTGCACCGAACACAGCAGAGGCAGCGGAAGTTATTCAAGCAGACCTTGAACCTGTGCTAAAACAGATGTACGGTGGTGATGATTTCACAATAGAGCGTACTTCTGAGGATGCGCGTGAACGTTTCGCCGTGCGAATCTCCGCGAATACTGACAAACCGATTTCAGAGCTCATCTCCAATCTCGGAGGCTAAGATGCTTAACTTTACGAATGAACAGATAGAGCGGTATAGCCGACATATAATCCTCAAAGAGGTCGGCGGGATGGGGCAGACGAAACTGCTTGAGTCAAAAGTGCTACTTATCGGTGCGGGCGGACTCGGTTCGCCTATCGG
>JAPPMR010000281.1 GCA_028818995.1 Candidatus Poribacteria bacterium
TGAGCACTAAGAGTCTATCGAGGATCATGATTTCATAGATGCGTGGTGTTTCTCTTGCTGCCGCGGTAAAGGTCAAAGTTATCGATTTTGCTTTCGGCTTCGCAGTCTTTTCATCCGTCCAGAGGTTGTGCAGATCGTGCTGGTATCCATCAACGAGTGTAGAAACTTCGTCACCAGAATCGTTTGTTACTGTAGCGGGCAGTGTGCGTGCAGCGGGGCTTGTGATATTCTCTGGGTTGGTGAACGCTGCGGTGTAGCTGCTGACACCGGCGCATTTGATAAAGATGTCCGTAAACTCGCGCGCAGTGCCAGAACCACCGCCAGCCGTGTCGATGTGCAAAAGCATAGAAGCCTGTGACGTGAAGGTGCTATAGTCGTTATCTGCTACGTTTTTATATTGGCTGCGGGATCCCCCATAATTCAAAGGGTAATCGAAAAACTGCGCCATGGGTGCGCTCCAGGAAATCGGTTTGAGTCAATTATAATGTAGCGTGGGTGGTGTCTATAAGGGGAATTCGGTGGGAAAACAATACATAAGCAATACATAAACAATACGGGCGTATTGTTTTTCGCAATAAGCAGTTTTGGGATTGGTTAAATTAGGTTTTACACTTTTAAGAGGTTAATTGATTCCATCCTGCCTTGGTGAGTCGCCATCCAACTCGCTTAGAATGTTCAACCCAACCTTCTTTTTCCAATTTTCTTAGAAGTTCATGATGTTTCCGACTGAGGGGGTCGCTCTTTCGACTCTGATATTCAAGTCTATATGTCCCAATTTCTTTCCCTATATCCGAGGGGCGCATATAGGCACGTCGTCCGTACTTGTGTGCATGCCTTAGAAGGACATGTATGATTTCGTTTTTCAGGTGAATCACATCTTGTGTTGATCTCCCGCTATCTGCTTCATGGAATAAATCTAAAACTTGCCCTGTAATATCTAAAACTTGCCCTGTAATATCTAAAACCTGTGAGCCGGTTTTGGCAATTCCTTTTAATGCTTTGAATACATTCTTATTCATTGAGAACTCTCCTTTGTGGTAAATTTCATACTGCCATTGATAAAACGCCAAAAGATTGTGTCAAGATGTCGGTTATTATAGACATAACACCGTTCAGCACACATACCTTCGTGAAGTGCCAACGTTTATTCAAACCACAATTTAGCAAAGTTAAGACGAGGTTTGTTGTTCAAAATCGACAGGTGTCAGATACGCTAACGCCGAGTGATGACGTTTCGGAGACTCCTTTCAAGTGAGATTGTCATTATATCACAATCCTGGTTTAGAGGGTGGACTGAATTTCCAATGGCAGTACACTGTTCATTGTTAGAATGCTCAAAAAGGCAGATCATCTTCAGATGCTTGAATAGCGTCATGGATGTGAATCACATAGAGCAATTTCTCAAGGTTTTCCCGTACCCAAACAGATATTTCATCCCAATTTTCTCGTTGGGATAAGTCTACACGTTTTTCTACCCCAATTCCTTGATGTCCCCCGGGGAACCGTCTATCGTTAACTTCTTCTTCTGGGAATAACCACTCAATCTTATTCTTGTTTTCTTTGAGTCTCTCAAAAGTGTTGCGATGCTCTCCACCTATCATCAGACGTGTTGCGACTATATCCAGACCAGTACCAATCCAAATTGAAAGCCATATCTTATAAGGTCCATAACCACAAAAATAGCCTATATATTCATCTCCCCCGAAATCATCAAGTTCGAGAACACGGCTCTCACGGTTAATATATGTTATAAGTGCCTCCCGAATTTCGTGTAGATCCGGTTCAGGTAGATTTTCAGGGTTATCCTCTTGCTTAAGACTGGTCGCTGGCTGCGCCCTATCGGATGTAAAACGGTAGCAGAGAAAAGAAATTAGTCCTGTACATACCAGTAATAATACGATTTGTATTACATCTAAAATCATAGTTTATACGAGCTCTCCTTCTAAGTTTTTCAAATCTCGTCGTTGTCAAGGGGGCTTGTGCCTTTCATTTACAACACTGTCCTTTCTCCAAAGGGGAGTCTCGGTAAAACGTCTCTGAAATAGTCCTGTATCTCGTAGATTTGCAGTCGGGGAACTTCCGTGTTTGAAAAAGGGTGTCGGTATATCCCGGCACGGCTGGCTTCTGTCCGCATTCCGCGTGTTGGTGGTTTTGTTACCACAAAAACCCCTAAATTCGCATCCTCGTTCTGCATGGCGGTTCGGAACTCCCGGATATGTCCAAGCGTGTATTTCCCCCCTTTGACCTGTGCAACGGCTTTGCCATACACCATCTTGCCTTTGGTTTTGTCGTGTGGAAACCTAAATGTGCCGTCTATACCACCGTCTGCTACCTTCTTGGCATTGGATTTGAATTTTAGCACATTGGTAACGCACCACTCCTCAAAGTCTTGTGGTTTTGTGCGAGCGAGTTGTAATGCTGTGTTTTCATTTTCTGGCGTGCCAATGACAGTGATACTGCCAGTTCCAGTAGAAAAGAATTTTTCTGCTTGCGTTTTAACAGCACCTATAGCAAGATAGGTTAGATCAATCCCTATCCATTGCCTTCCCAAAGATTCTGCCGCCATCAATGTTGTCCCGCAACCGCAGAATGGATCGAGAACAAAGTCTCCTTTATTGCTGGATGCTTGGATAATCCGTTCATAAAGTGATCGAGGTTTTTGGGTCGGGTAGCCGAGAAGTTCTGTTCTAATTCTGCCAACAGGCGTAAATTCCGTCCACCATGTTTCAGGGATTTTCCCTGCTTTGTATTTTTCGCCTAAATCCTCGTCTTCTGATTTTTTCCATTTTGTTGATGTGCCTCCTGCACCAATTGGCTTCTTGTGTAGTATACGAATCATATCTGAGTTGAATGTCCATTTGTCCCCTTTAGCATACCAAAAAATAATATCGTGCTTTCGATTGAATTGGCGCATATTCGGAGAGCCTGGTCCCGTATAGCACCACACGATCTCATTTCTTAATTTGCTCGCTCCAAAAATGGCATCTGATATGATTTTAAGGTAGTGACTTGCAGAAGGGTCGCAATGGAGGTAGAATGAGCCAGTAGATTTGAGTATCCGATGCATTTCTATAAGTCTTATAGCCATCATCACGAGGTACGCCATCATAGGCGTTTCGTTTAGGAATTGCCGTAATCCTTGAATGGTATCTCCTATCTGCCCGCCGACTGTGACTATTAGTTCTTTATAGGCATCTTCGGCTGCGTCTCCCCATGTCCAAGTGTCGCTAAATGCTCTAACGAGAGTGTCGGGTTCTTGTCCGTGTTCGTCGCGATAGGGGATGAAGTAGTTACGCCTTGAGTTGAAGGGTGGATCGGTGGCAATCAGATCTATACACTCATCAGGGAACTTTCGCATCTCCTCAAGATTATCACCACGGACTAAAGTACGGTTTTCGTGCATAGGTGTTTCCTCTGTTTGCTCTCAGTTTGTGATCAATGATCTGTCTTGGATTTTTCAGTCCACAGTCCGTTATCCACTTGCTACAGTGGGAGGGTGGCAGAGAACGGCGTTAGGTTACCGTCTCGTAGCAATGCCACCCCGAACTGATTAAAAGAGTGTATCAGATTCGCGAAAATTAGGCAAGTCGCTTTTTGATTTGACGATTCGCCCGGACTATCGTACCCCTATCAGC
>JAPPMR010000043.1 GCA_028818995.1 Candidatus Poribacteria bacterium
AAACCTCGCCAGCAGCATCTGTACATCTCTGCTGGCGAGGTTTCCTAACCTCGCCCCCTACCGAAATATTTATTTAAACTTCATACAGATTGTGCTACATAGGTGGCAACTTAGGTTATAATAATCACAATGAATTATAGTGAATTCTACAATGTTACTCGGCATTTACAAAATGTTCTACAGTTTTCAAAGTCGCGACCAGGAGGTCGCTCCTACAGGAAGAGGCGCAATGAATTGCGCGACTACAAACACATCAAACCCATAAAAAACTGTAAAAGTAATTTTAGATTTCACTATAATTGGAATAAGTTATTCTTCCTCAGCTGCGATCTGTTCAACGACACATCCGTTCCATATCCAATGGTTATGTTTCTTATCAGTTGGTATCCGTTCTTTGGGTGTATAAATTACAAGAACAAGAGACCCTTTTTCTACCTCAACCGTAGCAACCTTTTCAACTTTTTCGTTGTGAGGTGGCACTATGAGTTTTTTTATAATTGGTTTACCGTTTGCCAACATATTGACTTCGTGCGTTGCTTCCTCCGCTGATTGAAAAGTGTTGGTCACACGATATGTGCCATCTGGTAGGTCAAGTCTAAAAGCCGCATCTTCTTTACCAAAAACAGCATCCCTTGTAAGTGGCGTGGAACCCTCTGGCGGTCCGAGATATGCTTCACGAGGTGAAATTCTCCAGTTTGTGGTATTCGTCTGCTCTCTGGGATTCCACTCAGTATCCCAACCGTATTTTCCGCTTACATACATTGTTTTCGGACCGACGATATAGTAGTTTTCTTCGACCTCAGCATTGTCCGCCTGCATATCAAAACGGATAATCAGGTTATTCTCCTCTGCCCTATCCCAGAGTTCAAGCATCGGTTCTTGCGTTTTTCTTTTAAATAGTTTAAGGTGCTTCGTTTCATGGATAATATCATAATTAGGTTTAAGATCTGCAAACGGTTCGGTTTCTGGATAGTACCAAGCGACAACATAGTCAGCGGGAATATAACCTATTACTACGCTATCCTTATTATTCCGATTTACCGGAAAATAGTAATAGTTAGCCTCATAGTTTGCCATGTGGACAACATCATCCGCATATACACCATAGAAGGCTTGCGTATGTATAAAGGGAGCAACCGGGTCAACCCGTCCGAGTGCCTCAGATTTGTGTCCATCTGCGGTACGAATGGAAAACGTCGTATGCGGTTCTATCAACTTTGCCCCTGATGCAAGTTCAGCCATCTCTGGCGAGATGGATCCGTGCTCGTAGGCAGTCCTACCAAAATGGATCAAGGCGAAAATGATTAGGCACGTCGTAATACCGTATCGAACGAATTTGTGCATATCTATGATTAACCAGGGTGCTAACATCAGCAAGATGTAAATGTAAATTCTATCGTTAATCCACCCGCCAGGTCCGTAACTCCAAGGCGCCTTGATGAACATATAAGTAAACATGATTGCAATTAGCAAAAATACATCAGTCTGTTTTATCCACTCTTTACGGTAGATTCGGTAACCTAACGAAACAAGGATAGCAATTCCCAGAACAATGAGCAAAAAAGAATTAGCCGAGGCATGCCAAAAGGTGAAATAAACAAGACATCCGATATCAAAGAAATAGTTCCAAATATATTCCATACCTCTGTGGTTGCCGGTAGGGTGCAGTTTGAGACTTTTTAGATAGTAATCCATCAATACAAAATAGATCGGTATCATGTAGAGAAGGAAACGGAAAAAAGGCATTAGACTAATACCGAATCGTTTGAGCATCTCACTCATATTTCCCCTTCGCGCTTGCCACGCTTCTGCTAATGCCTGGCATCCCCATATACATCCGGCTGCAACAGAAATACCTAATACGACGAGTCCATAAGAGGCTATGTGGGATAAAAAGGTGAGCAGCAACAGCACATACAACACACAGATATGCTTAACCTGCATGTTATCCTTGTGTTTCCACCAGTAACCGAAACTGAAGAAGAAAAACGAAATACTGAGTGTAAAGTTGTAGAATCCCATGTAGAGAAGGTAATTGTAAGCAAATGGAAAACCGAGCCAAGCGAACATAAACCTCTCTTTTTTGTCTTTGTGGACAGCATCAATGAAATAGAAAAACGCAATCGGTATCATGCCAATTGCGAACGTTAAAAAGACTTTTTCTGACATCACAGGTGGAAAAATATAGAGTAGTGCAGCGAGAAAAATATGTGATAGCCAGTTCGGAAAGATGGTGATATTGAGTTGCCATGCATCTCGGATCTTATAATTTTCGTGCTTGGAATATTCTTTCAGTACCAAAGCGTTGTAAACATGGCTTGGACCATCTTGAGAGGGAAAATATGCAAAAATCCAGAGCGGCAGGATATATAATATCAACAACACTACAAACAAGTGTTTCCATGTCCAATTTCTCCAATTAAACATATCTTATCTCCGATAATATAAGCGCAATCTAAACTTGTAAATTCTCTTTATAGTAAAGGCAGTGCTGCGTCAAAGGGCACTGTTCGCACAACGGTTTTCGAGCGTTACATATTTGTCTGCCGAAATAGATCAGGTTCATGTGAAATGGATAGGATTTCCCCTCCGGGATAATCAATGGTAACTCGTAGTGTGCCTTCTCCGCGCTGCAACTCGGTTGAACCAATCCGAGACGTTTAGATATTCGGATGATATGTGTATCAACGGGAAAAACTTCTCTGCCGCACGCGAAAGAGAGCGTAACAGAGGCAGTTTTGATACCGATACCTTTATGTTGAATGAGGAAATCTAACGCATCTTCCGTTTTCATGTCGTGAATAAACTCTAAGGATAATTCACCATATTCCCTTTTAAGCCAAGCAAGAAAGTTTTTGATAGTCTCAGTTTTCTGTTTGCCTAATCCAACAATCTTTATTGCCGCCTCAACTGCGTCAGCATCTGCTTGTAGAACATCTTCCCAAGTTGGAAATTGTTCTCTCAGCTGGGCATATCCTTTATCACGACTGACATCAGTGGTATTTTGGGACAGAACCGTTAAAATAAGACATTCTAAGACATCTTCCGTGCCATCCCAATTTGGAACACCGAACAAATTCTCAAGTGTCTCTGATATGATTTTCGCTTTCTGCTGTAATTTCAATTTTCTACCGCGCCTTGCATTTTCACAATATTATATCACAAAGAGAAAAAATTGCAATTCTTTTATGAACAAAACTAAAACAGGAAGCGGTACATTGGTTGATCGAGTGCTACTGCTAATAGACTCCAAAATGCACCGATAACGAATTCACCCAATACAATTCCCAGGAAAAACGGTATCGCTTTTCGATGAAGGCGAATGCCGCCATATTTCAGTACAAGCCATTTGAGAAACCATCCGACAAAGATTGATCCGATCATCGGATTAATTGCCCAACTGCCTGAAATCGCATATCCTACTGGATGTAAATTCCACCAGATAAACCGCATCCGCATTGCGGCGAGCAGTAGTGTTACTACGAAGCCAAACGTTGCAAAGCTGATAGCAGGAACATCAGGAGGCGCTGCATAAGTTAACCACGACTCCAACCTTCCAAAGGATTCTCTACCAAATCCGGGACCACCGCCTTCTGCATAATACATTGAAAGAAATGCCCAGAATT
>JAPPMR010000903.1 GCA_028818995.1 Candidatus Poribacteria bacterium
GTGTCATAACGTTGTTGGTCTGTACAAATCCAAAGGATATTTGGCGTTTCAGCAGACATCTTTTGTTTCATCTATTTTGCAGTTGCAGTGAATCCCGCTGTTTTAATGACTTCCGCGAGTTCGTCAACCTTAACACTGTTCTTTCGGACTTTAATAACAGCCTTATCAGGTAAAGAAACTTCAGCACTGATAACGTTTTCGTGCTTTGTAAGTGCATCCTGCACTTTTGCTACGCAAGCTGGTCATGTCATACCTGTTACTGTTAAAGTGACATCCTCACTTGCTGTTGTTTCAATCGGCACGGACATAAAGATGTTCAATTGTTTGCCTGAATTAGCGTCGAATATACGGATTTTTCCGTCAAAACCGCCTGTGGCGAGTTGCGTGCCATCAGGGTGAAATGCGAGTGCAAAAACGCCAACGGTATCCCCTTGCATAGATAAGAGCCGTTTTCCGTTCGCTACGTTATAGATTCGTGCTTCACCCGAAGAACTACCGACAGCAAATTTACTTCCATCTGTCGAAAACGCAACTGCATCAATTGAACCTGATTGCGCTTCGTAAGCTTTAATGAGATTGAAGTCGGTGTTACCAACGTCTCTACGCGTTTCACGGAACATTTTGTAAAGCCGCGGGATTCTGTCTTCTCCAACACTCAGAACCTGATCAGCATTCGGGTGGCGTGCGATAGCGTTAATTTCTCCGTAGCCTTTGTTGCTTGAATTGACATCATCTACAAACGATCCTGTGTCTACTTCAACCAATTTGAGTGCCGTATCACGACTACAACTGACAAAATGTGAACCGTCAGTAGAAAAAGCTGTACCGAAAACCCAATCACCGTGATTGTCAAATTTTACAAGTTCTTTTTCGTCTGCGATAGAGATTACACGTACCGTTTTATCTGAACATCCAAAAGCAACACGAGTAGTATCAGGGGAGAAAGAGAGTCCATAGATTGTATCATAAGTGGAACGTATTGTTTTGATAAGTTTATTCGTAGCGGTATCCCATAGCTGCACCTCTCCGAATTGTGCTGCGGATCCGCCTGCAATCCCAACTATTTTTCCGCCATCAGCGTAAACAATTGATTGAATGCGACGCGCTTTTCCTACCAATCGTGCTTTTAGTTCAAAACTCTTTGAGTCATACAACAATACTTCATTTACACCAGAGACTGCAAGTATGCTTCCATCAGGTGAATAAGCCATAGCAGAAACAACGGGCGGTACTGTGTAACTTGGATATTCTACGTCCGTTTCGTCTGCTTCTTCAGGTGTATCGTCTTTCGCTCCTTCAAGAATCCAACGTTTAAATAGGTCAATTTCTTCTGCGGTAAGCGGTTCTTGGTTTTGCGGCATCGCTGGAGGGTCACCAGAAATAAGTTCAATGAGGAGGCTTTCGTCCGGTTTGCCGGGGATGATTGCTTCTCCTGCCATTCCTCCACGCTTGAGTTCAGCATAAGATGTAACTATTAGGTCTGCACTCGGATCGCCGGGATGATGGCATCCTTGACAACTCCGTTTGAGGATCGGGACAATCTGTGTATGGTAACTGACTGACTCCTTTTTGCCATGACCATCCGCCATTACGAATGGACTCCACACCACAGAACAGATCAGAATAATCCCTAAATAATTCAAAGACTTAAATATTGATTTTTCCATGTTTGTTGAAAACCCCTCCTAATTATTAACGTTTTTATACCAACCTACGCAATACAATGAAATTTTAATATATTTTCTGAAGTAATTATACCACAATTTCACTATACAATTCAAGAAAAATCCCATTTATGGGTGTAAAGTTTTGTCAATGATTATTTTTAAAATTTAACTTGACAAACCAATCTATTTGTGTTAATATTATTATCACATAATCAAATAATACTCTCAATATACGCAAAATTTCTAATGAATAAAGAGAAGAAAAAACAAAAAAGCTAAAAATCACGTCACATTCCTTGTCCTGACTGGGTTTTCGCACGTCACTGTGACGTGCAAAACGTCCTAAATGTGACGTGTAACGTCCTAAATGTGACGTGCAAACGTCCTAAATGTGACGTGCAAACGTCCTAGATGTGACGTGCAAACGTCCTAAATTCAATGTGTAGATCGGGGAGAGCGAAGCAAAATTCAACCGGCAATATACTTTGTACGAAAACTTTATACACCCCTCATTTACAATCAAATCTAAAAAGTTAATACATATTCTCAAGATTTGCAGCACTTGTATTTGGGCAATTCATTGCACTATTTAATGATTAACGTCTATGAATTTCGGGTTTTAATCTTATTTTAACTTGATGTAACATTTGCAATAGAAATAACGTATTTTCTTTTAAACTTTCGCGGTTTTTAGAGTTTCTGTTATGAGAAGTTTTCCATTATGGCTTAAAAAACTATTATGAAGCAATAATGTTATGAAATCAAGTAAAAAGGAGTTGATAGAGTGGCTAAAATTTTTTCTAAGAAGAGTTTATGTTTTTTCGGATTATTACTATTTTTAATCTCTGCAGCGTGTCAAAACGAGAAAACAGAAGACATTACAAACGCCAAACCGACGACTGAGAAAAAACTTAACGTCGTCGCGACAATTGGTATGATTGCCGATGTTGTTAACAAAGTTGGCGGCGATAGGATTGATGTTACTGGGATTATCGGTGAAGGGGTTGACCCACATCTCTTTAAACCGACTGCAAGAGATACCAAACGGTTACTGGATGCTGATATTATCTTCTACAATGGATTGCATCTTGAAGTGAGGATTACGGGTACTGTTTTTGATAAAATGAAGGATAAAACGAAAGCTGTCGCCGTTACGGATGGGATCGATCATTCACGACTTCGGGTAGCAACAGAATTTATGGGCGGTTATGACCCGCATGTGTGGCATGATGCGTCTCTCTGGATGAAAGCAACTGAAAGGGTCCGCGACACATTGGCTCATACAGACCCAAAGAATTCCGATTATTATCATTCTAATGCAAAGAATTACCTAACGAAGTTGCAAGTTCTGCATGAAGATATGCAAAAGCTTGCTGCACAGATACCTGCTAAGCGTAGGGTTCTCGTCACGACGCACGATGCGTTTGGTTATCTTGGAAAGGCTTACGGTTTTGAGGTGCGTGGACTTATGGGGATAAACACAGAAGACGAAGTTGGAATTGCTGATGTGAGGGAACTTGCACAGTTTATCATTGAACGTAAAATCTCAACCATGTTCGTTGAGACCTCTGCAGCGCCGCAAGGTATCCATGCAGTGCAAGCGGCTGTTAAGGCTAAGGGTTTCAATGTAAAAATCGGCGGCGGACTTTTCGCTGATGCAATGGGAACACCCGGAACGCGTGAGGGAACTTATGTCGGAATGATGCGCTACAACATTGATACTATTGTGAATTCACTTCAGACAGAGTTGGCTTATCAAGAGTAGTGAAGTGTGATAGAAATTGTAAGGCGGGGCTACGTGCCCCGCCTTTTTGATTCGGTATATATCTACATGTAAGAATCGATCTGATTGCTTTTTCGTTGATTTCTACTCAGAAATAGTGTATACTGCATTATCAGGGTTATTTAGTTTTAAGAGTTTTCCGTTATTGAGGTTTACTCAAAGTTAAT
>JAPPMR010000294.1 GCA_028818995.1 Candidatus Poribacteria bacterium
ATTAATTTGGGGGGTTGTGGCACGAATGTTTAATCTTTGTGATATTTTTCTGTGCGGAGCGGCAGGCGTGCTATTTGTTACAGTGTCTTCAGGCATCTGGTAGTCATTTAGATTTTCTTGTCTACGCTTTCGATCAGTAGAGATATACTCTTGTTCATTTTCAACTGTTAGCCACTCATTGTTTAAATCCACTGTCGGTTTTGGCGGAGCTGGTGGTTTTTGATTTTCTTCTACAACTGCAGTCTCAAGTTCTGGTGCTGGTGGTTTTTTAATCACTTCTGGAGGTTTCGCTACTGCAACATGGGGTATCTGAAAAATGTCAACGACAGGACCATCTCTAAAAGGCGGCGGTGATTCATTTGTCGGAGAAAACCACCACACGCAGAGCATCAGCACAATATGGATGAAAACTGAATAGATTAGATATTGAGGGGTTCGCGTTTTATTTTTCATTGGAATTCATATAACTATAAACATATTCCACATGGTTTTAATATCTGAACAAATTTATAAATGAAATTCAACAACATCTCCATCATAAATCATATCGTTACGACTAACGGGTTGACCATCATGCCATTCAGGTCCCCATATCCGTGCAAATTTGAATTCAGCAAAGTCTTTGTGTAAACCGAGGGCTGCATCAAGGACGGTCGATCCATTCGGTAGCACAATCGGGTCATCACGTTCTATCGGTTTTCCCGGTGCTTTTGGATAAACACGAACAATATCCAATGTGTCGTAAAATGACTGCAATAAGGCATCTTTACCTTCACCTGTCTCAGCAGAGATGGGATAGATTTGTAAATCTTCACCGTAAAACTCTGTCAGAATTTCTAACCTATCCAATGCGCCCGGTGCGTCCAATTGATTAGCAACGACAAGATGTCCAACTTCATCATCCTCAGCATCGCCTCTTTGATCGTTAAACACCGTCAAAACGACATCTAATTCATCTAACAGACTATCACTCGCAAGACTTACAACTCCTAAGCACAAGTCAGCATTTCTGACTAACGTCAACACCGCTGGAGAAATAAAATCTTGCATGATAGAAGGCGTATCAATGAGTTGAAATTGTATATTTTCATATTGGAGCATTCCGACAACAGGCATAGTAGTCGTATAGGGAGTAGGTGATACATCAGATTTTGCTTTTGTGAAATTGGAAAGTATCTGCGATTTACCGCCGTTTGGCGGACCTGACATTACAATTTGTCCGGCGCCCTGCTTCGGTATATGTTCACTATATCCCTTTTTACCTGATTTATTACCACCTTTTGCGGACGCGCCTTTTTTCAGCACAGCAATACGTTTGCGGAGATCGGATACAACTTTCTCTGTGCCTTTATGTTTCGGAACAATGCGCAGCATCTCCTCTAAGAGACTCAACCGTTCCTCATCTGTCTTTGCTGCTTCATGCTGATGTTTGAGTTTATAGTATGTTGGAGGTAGGTTTGCTGGCATAATTGTCCTCCGAATCTTTGTTTGCAATCTCTGCCAAAAACTGATAAAATCACAGAGGTTTTTGTCTGAAATATGAAGTGGTTAATACTAATCTATATAATTGCTAACTTTATCTTACATAATACCAAAAATTCATACCTATGTCAACTCAATTTAAGTGTCCATTCAGTAAACTCTCTGTGGTGCTAATCAGTGCAATTTTTTTCTTTGTACTTACAATTTCAGGACATGCGGAGCGAGGTGATGAACTCATCCAAAAAGTGCAGTCTGATCTGCTTATTTCACATGTTACCGCGCTACAAGACAATATAACGTTTTTTCCGCGTCATCTTACCTACCGCACACGCAACGCACATCATCGCGAGGCAACAGATAGTGTGATAAACTATATTATGACGCAGTTTAATCGGTCTTCACGACTGAAAGTGAGTGAACAGAATGTTGGCGGTATTAGAAACGTAATTGCAGTTCTGCCACCCAAACCGAGTTCATCAAGTAAAAGGATCTTTATTATCTGTGCCCACTACGACACACAAGCAGTACGAGAACCGAGTTGGAATCCATTAGCATCAAGCGCACCAGGGGCGAACAAAAACGGCACAGGTGTGGCAGCAATGTTGGAAATCGCCAATATCTTAAGTCAATATGAATATGACCATGAATTAAGATTTATAGCGTTAGGTGGTGAAGAACTTGGATTTCTGGGGAGTCGTAACTATGTTCGTAAAGCCATTAGAAATGCGAATTCTGACAACGATTCTTTACAACCAAAACGCTCACCAAACTCTGAAAAAATCATCGCTGTTTTTAATTTAGACATGCTCGGTTTTAACTGGAAAAATGATCTGGTTGAGGTGATTTCCAATAGAGACTCAACGTGGATAAGCCGTGCACTCGCTATTTCTAATACATGGTATAATATAGGATTGAAAATACGGAGAACGCATGACGAATTTATTGACATCTCATCACACAAAACTTTTTGGGATTCAGGGTATTCCGCAGTCACATTAATTGAGAGTTCAACACCGTGGCGAGATTCACAAAACTATGATGCTAATCCATTCTATCATACATTTCGTGATACAATTGATAAAATCAACTTCCGTTTAGTGACAAAGGTGACACAACTTGTTCTTGTCACAGTAGATAGCCTCCTTACAGATATGTTTCAACCGAAGCGGCGGATGCCACAGGTTACACTTGATCTACCGGATATTGTTAAACAGAACCCGCTGCAAATCACTGGAACGTACGTAACGGACTTTCCCATTGACATAATTGTGCATCCGAGTGGTGTAGAAGCAAAGTTAGATAGAGAAATGCAAACCTACACAGCAACGATTCCACTGTCTCCAGGGGAAAATACGCTCATGGTAGTTGCGCGATACCCGCTTGGTGCAGCTTCAGTAAAGCAATCTGTTATTTTACAAGAAGGATTCATCTGGAAGGATGTAATTGTATCACCAAATCCTGTGCGTTTTAACAATCGGACAGAATTCCGTGTTGAGGGAAACCTTGAAATCACTGACATGAAGGTGAATGTATATGACGTCCGTGGCAGCTTGATAAAAAGAATTGAGGGTGTAGATGATAGACTTGATAAACGAATATGGCGGACGTGGTGGAATCAGCAGACATCTTATGGGTTAGCCGTCTCCGGTGGGATTTATATCTGCCACATTTCTGTTACTGTAAAAGGTGAAACATACACCATCGTAAAAAAACTGGCTAT
Organism: Candidatus Poribacteria bacterium; assembly: GCA_028818995.1. Next base: position 3,203 of record JAPPMR010000294.1, read on the forward strand.
TATGCGATGATTATCTGAACCATGATTTTCAAAATTACAAGATTTAATAGGATTATCAATCTGTAGACACGCTTTGTAAGTCTCTTGTGTGCGGTGTATTGTTGACTGAATATCTACTATAAATCGCGAAGTTCAGAAAAATTATGGACAAAGACGGATTTTTGTAGTATAATTTATAGGTTTACAAGATAAATTTAAACAAGGAGTATTAAGTTTTGCATAGACGATCTGCAAGGAAACACGTACGCGCGGATGCGAAAAAACGGACGCGGAATAGACACCGTAAAGCGTCACTCAGAACTGCACTTAAAAACACTGAATTAGCACTGCAGGAAGGTGATGTGGAAAAAGCACAACAATTGTGCAAAACCACTGCAAGTTTACTTGATAGAGCTGCAAGTAAGGG
>JAPPMR010000362.1 GCA_028818995.1 Candidatus Poribacteria bacterium
AAGGACACACCGGGACTGTCGGTTCATTAGTCTTCGCGCCGGACGAAAAAACATTAGTGACCGCTTACTGGGGCAGGAACACGGTTTTATGGGATGTTTCAGGTCAGTGTGTCCGACATCCGACCAAAAAAGAACTCCCCAATAGTATACGTGATGTTTACCCGACTTCAATCGGTAAAATTCTTGCTGTTGGCGGAGATGAAAACATCTTAGAGGTATGCGAATTTGGAAGCGGTGAATCCATCGCTGAAATCCCTATCCCTGAACCCGGGTTGTCATCGGGGACAGGGACCGATGCGTTAGCACTGACAGGTCAACGGTTGGCACGCGCTGGCAGAGACCGTAACATCTATGTGTGGGAGTACACTCCTTCATCAAATAAAATAGACGACGGAGGAAACTGGGAAAAATGTGCTGTCCTCGTAGGACACGAAGAATATATTATGGCGTTGGCATTGAGTCCCGATGGAAAACGACTTGCAAGCATCCCTATAGCACGTGTACCAGAAAAACGAATCCCCATATTATGGGATGTTGATGCTGAAGAACAGATTACCCAGTTACCCCTAACTACGCCGGAACGGGGAGGATATAACAGTTACAATGCGGGGATAACGTTTTCACCAGATGGTAACATAATCGCTGGTGGATTCTGGAACGAGATTATCTTGTGGGATGCGACAGAAGGAAAAACACTCGTGACAATTCCACAATCGGAGGAAAATCAGCGACCGATTACACTGCGCTTCACGCCATGCGGCCGATATTTGGTTGCGGGTGCTTGGTGGAAAGGTGGACTAAAAAAGACATCCATCTGCTTATGGGAAGTCGCAACAGGTAAGAATATCGCCACGTTCAAGGGACACACCACCGATGTCCAGTGCTTTGCATTCTCCCATGACTGCACCGTTCTCGCAAGCGGTGGGCATGATGGTGCGATTTACCTCTGGGATCTGAAACCTTATCTGTAGATTGCAGAAAATTCAATGATGTAATTTCTACGGTATTACAAAAACTGAAGGGTTTACGTTATTTACATTTACTTCTGACAATATATTAAGGAGACGACTTTTATGTACACAAATCAAACTGATGGTACGGATATAGCCACTTGGAATCTGCCAGAGGGAGCGACCGTCCGTTTAGGTAGAGGATGGATAAGTGGTGGTATGGCGTTTTCACCCGACGGTGAGGCACTTGTTGTTGCGACAACTATTGGTTGCTGGCGGTATGACCTCAATACAATGAAACTTCGTGCATGGTGGAATACCGAACGCGGTATGCTATCGGACATCGCCTTTTCACAAGATGCCCGGTGGATTGCTACTGGAAACTGGGATGGAGATGTGATGGTGTTTGATACACAAAACCTGCAATGTGTTGCCCAAATAGGTATACCCAAAAACCCAAAAGGAGTGATGGGGGCAGTACGAAGTCTACGTTTTTCACAAGATGGACAGCATTTAACGTTCTCATATTTAATTGTACGCTTAGATGATGGACCTTTTTCTCGTAATAGAACTGGTAGAGGCAGATACTTTACCGTTTACAATTGGAAGGCAGACACCAACACACCAATTGCCAGCTTCATGGCACCACCGAAACTGGATAGATGGAACTTTGGTCACGATACATTCTCACCTCACGCACTTTCACCTGATGGAAGTCTTTTAGCATATACATCTAACCCGAATTTTACATCTGTGATGCACGTAGAGACTGGAGAAACCATCGCTGAATTTCCTGATAATTACACCGACAGTCATTGGAAAGGCTGCCACAAATTGGTTTTTTCTCCGTGTGGAAAATATCTTGCTGCATGTGATAGAAACAAGTTCCACGTTTGGAATGTACAGAACGGCACCTTGGAAATACCACCCGCGGAATATATGGAAAATAGACAGATACACAAAATCCTCCTCACATATACGTCAAATGGCGCTTTACAGGTTGCCGGACTCACGAGCAGTGAGGTGGTGATATGGGATGGAACGAAGCAAGAGACAATGGATACCTTTGAATGTTGGCGGCCATCAGACGGTTGTTTTTCGACTGATGGGACACAACTCGCTATAACCAATGGACATGGAGAACTGCAGCTATGGACAAAGGACACGCTATCAACGGTGAAATCTCTCCCCACACACTTATCAGGAGGCATAGTTGATGTGCGTTTTTCCAAAGACGGCCGAACACTACTCAGTTGCTATGAAAATAATCCTGCCGGATATAAATTATGGGATATTGAGCAGCGACAGATAAAACGGACTTTTCACTCTCCATTTGGCAGTTCAGTAGGTACTGTATCTACCTCACGTAGTAGAGAACTGCTTGCTGCAGTGGAAGATAAACGAATTAGGGTTTGGAATCTTACATCAGACACACAAATCGCTGAACTCTTAGGCGCGTCAATGAAGGTGGATATAGTGTTCTCGCCGACAGAGGAATATCTCGCAACTGTTAGTAGACAAGCTACCATTGTAATCTGGCATCTTGCATCTAACACACAAATTGCTGAACTTTCTCAAAACCCGTCTTCAAGAGTTTTTAGAATGGGATTTTCCCGAACAGGGAAATACTTCGTGAGTGTCTATGCGGATGGTTTTACAATATGGGATACTTTGCGGTGGGAAAAACATCACCACGTGCCGCTTCCAGAACAAAGTTCTAAAAGTTGGAAACTACTATTTCACCCGAACGACAATCTTTTAATCACCAGGATACTTGATGGACCAACTCTTGTCTGGGATCTTAAGAGCGGTGAACAGATCGGTGCACTTGATACAACAGTGTGTTTAGATCCATCTTTATATAAGGCGACACAACAGGATATCCAAAAACTCTACGAACAATCAGAAACGTCCCATCCACGACTCTGGACATTAAGCTTCTCGCGTTGTGGCACTCTTATTGCTGGCGGTATACGGCATGGCAAAATGGGTGAAATTAGATTCTGGGATGCAACTACCTTAGAAACACGTATGGTGATAATTCCACCTACAGGATGTCAGAAACCTCAGACCCTTAGGTTTTCACCTTGTGGTAACTTCCTCGCTGTAGGCGCGCAATGGCAAGAAGGACAAGAAAGAGTGTCTGTCCGTTTGTGGGATGTTAACACAGGGAAAAACATCCACACCTTCTGGGGACCCCCTACTGATGTATGGTCAATCGATTTTTCACCAGATGGCGAACTGCTGGCAAGTGGCAGTTATGACGGCACTATTCTGCTATGGGACGTGAAATCCATTACTGGTTCTTAAAGCATTAGACCTTCAATTACTCTATAACATTGTCATTCCTCCGCGAGTTACACATTTCTTTTAGACAATTTTTTATAACACTCGGTATCACGAAAAACCTACTATATTTGACCATTAATCGGTAAAGGAAATTTTATGGAAAATAGAGACTCTTTATCTGCCGCACTTAGACCTATTGACGACACAGATGTAACAACTTGGGAACTTCCTGATGGCGCAATTGCTCGATTCGGGCAAGGATTACGACTTGATGTAGAATTTTCACATGATGGCGCCTATCTTTCCGTTGCAACAAAAATCGGATTTTGGTTATATGATATGGAAACACTTGCACCTCGTGCACTGT
>JAPPMR010000720.1 GCA_028818995.1 Candidatus Poribacteria bacterium
GAGTAATAGACGGTGATACGTTTGAAATTACTTCTGGCAAAAAGATTAGGTTGAATGATGTATACGCGCCTGAAGCATCGGAAGATGGTGGATCTTTGGCTACTACCAGATTAAAAAATCTTATAGACCGTAAATCTGTAAAGATTCAAGAGTTGTATAGCAGTTATGATAGAGTAGTTTCTGAAGTATGGCGAAATTCAGATGGACTCCATGTTAATCAAGCTATGAGAGATTTTGGTTATACTAAAAAATCATAATCAATTAAACCTTAGAAAAATCGCGTTCAGAGCCATTCAGTATTAGGTTTTTCTTTACAATTCAGCGTGATCGTGACCAAGAGTTCCGCTGCTGTAAGAAGAGAATTTGAAGAATTGAACGGCTCTGAATCACGTTTGTACGACTTAAATCAGTTCAAATCCTTTCTTTCAATTGACTTATACTTTTCAATTTTAAATTATGTTATACTAATCCTTATAACTTATAAAATGTAATACTTTCCGCTTTATTTGAAAGATATCCGATGAAATACGATGATGTAGACTTGATTCAACGAACCTTAGATGGTGATCAACAAGCTTTTACTACGCTTGTGGAAAAATACCAAAAACAGATACATGCGTTAGCGTGGCAGAAAATTGGTGATTTTCACATTGCACAAGAGATAACACAAGACGCTTTTTTAACTGCGTATCAAAAACTCGCGACGCTCACACATCATAGCCAGTTTTCAGGATGGATATATGCTATTACCAGCAATAAATGCAAGAATTGGCACCGAAAGAAACGATCAACATTTCAATCCTTACAAACAATAAATCCTGTTGAATTAGAGGAAGCGTATTATTCAGAATATATGACCCGCCAACGCGAAGATGCAGCAAATCAAAAACGACGAGCAATAGTGCAGAAGTTACTCAGTAAGCTGCAAGAGAGTGACCGCACAATCGTAAATCTATTTTACATTGCAGAAATGACATGTGAGGATATTGGAAGGTTTTTAGGTGTATCTCCTAATACGGTGCGCAGCAGGCTTCACCGCGCACGCAACCAATTGAGGAAGGAGGAAGCAATAATTAAAGAAAATCTTAGCAGTTTCCAACTGCCAACGCAATTTACTGAAAACATCATGAAGGAAATTTCACATCTCAATCCTATGACACCTTCTGGAAACAAACCTCTGGTGCCGATAGCAGTTTCTGCCGCCGCTGCAGTTTTAATCTTATTGCTGATGGGTGCTGGGATGCAACACCTAAAACGTTTTCAGAAACCGTATAGCTTAAACGCACAATCTGAGCCGACAATTGAAATAACAGATACACAACTTGTCATAGATACGCCAGCAAAACCTGCAGTACGCAACCAAATTGGACGTTCAGATGTTCCAGGCCAAAGTGATGGGGCAGGACAAAAACCGGACGTATCACTGTTCGCGGCAGCACAAGCGGGTGATACTGCAATATCAAAGACAGCACCGCAGTGGATTCAAACAAATGTACCTGAAGGCGGTTTAGTCAATACTCTTTTCTCAACAACGCAGGGCGACATTTTTGCAGAGACAACGACAACTCTCTACAAGCTCTCAGACAATGGACAAAGATGGAAACCTGTCAAAATATGGGAGGCACCTTCACTCAGCTGGACAGATTGGGCAATAGATGGGAGACGGATGGTAGAGGCATACGATACACTCTACATCGTCACAAATGAAGAAATTTGGGCATCCGTTGATAGAGGTGAGACATGGAATTCACTTGGAACCCATCCAGAAGGTCCGCCAATAGGTTTGGTAATAACAGATGCAGGGTCTTATCTTGCTCTTGCCAATGGAATTTATCGATCTGAAGATGGTATGGCACCGTGGATACCTCTGAAAGACGGTATGGAACCAGGGAAAATAAAGGCGATTGCTTTAGTGGAAAACACAGTCTTTGCAGGTACAAATAACGGACTCTACCGTCTCAAAGCAGGTGTATGGGAAAAAGTATCAATTCGTAAGACAGATAATACAGAACAAAATCAAGTCGTCCATGCATTGGCAGTTTCTGAAAATCAACTCTATGTCGCAGCCGGAAAGAAGTTTGAATATAAGTCGGGAATGCAGCATCAATCAGAATTCACAGATGAGTCTTGGTGGTCACTCTATCGCTCAACTAATTTAGGCAATTCGTGGGATTTTATAGATCCCAGGAAAAGTCCAATAAATAAGGTAAAATCAAATGGAAAATTATCAATCAATTTTCCACCGATTGGAACCAATGTAGCATTAGGATCAACCATAAACATAATAGCAAAAAAAGATAAAGTTATGGTTGCAGTTCCAACGCAGTTATTCTACTCAACCAATACCGGTGAAACATGGAATTACTTCAGTTTAAATGATAGGATGGATATCGGGATTCCCTCTCCTGTTCTGATGATGGACAGAGAGACTTTCTATAAGGTTAGCGAGGCAGGCATTTATCGGACAACCGATGGAGTTGAATCGTGGCATCTGCTTAATGCTGGACTTGTAAGTGCAACTGTTACAAAAATAGTCGCTGCTAACAACCAACTCTACGCAAGAACAACTAATGAAATTATTACTTCAGTTGATGGTGGTGAATCGTGGACACCACTTCCCATTGATGCTAAAAATATCTTTGTAATGGCAGGATTTAACGATGAACTATATATAAGGCAATATATGAGGAACTTAAAAAACGCACCGCCAATTCTACGTTTATCCACTGAAGACAATGAACTTATTCCTATTCCGAATATGCCTGTTTCTGAGGGATTCGATTTCATTTTCCAAGAACGAGTTCCTCCTCCATTCATACATTTGGGAAGTTTTGCTATTAGCGGAGACACATACTATGTTGAGTATGGGCAGAAACTTTACAGATGGAAACTTGGCACTACCAAATGGTACGATACAGGGTTAATGAGTATAAAGAAATTATTACATCGCTTTGGTTCTCCCATGTCTAATGATAGTCCCTTTTACATTCCTCCATCTCTAATTTCACCCGATTCTATGAGTTTTAAAATCGCAGTTTCAGATGAAACTGTTTACGTCGGCAAACGGGATGGGCATCTCATGCGGTCACTTGATGAAGGAGAAACTTGGAGCGATCTCACTGATCATCTACCGTTCTCTGTTGAAAGTTATAAATCAATAGTTTTTGCTGGAAACTTCGTCTTTGTGGCAACTGACAAAGGTGTCTTACTGTCTGCCAATGGCGTTGACTGGCACACACTCACTGATGTAGAAGAGACACCTCTTGTAACAAATAGATTGGTGGTGGATGGTCCAACGGTTTACTGCGAAGCTAAGCAAAAAATATATCAATTGAACAGGAACACAGGCATCTGGCAACCGGTTACACCGGAAATCCCATATCCTGTTTCAAGTTTTGATGTGGATAATAACACGCTTTATGCCGGAACTTTTGGTGCAGGTGTGCTTCGCTTTTCACTTGATAATTAGTTTTAGAATTTATTCTTTTGAGTCTATCTTATACCATTTCTAATAATGATATTACATTATTTCATAAATCGGTTGTCCGAATGCAACACTCTCTTCTGTAGGAGCGACCTCC
>JAPPMR010000895.1 GCA_028818995.1 Candidatus Poribacteria bacterium
CTTCACGACTACTTTTCTCTTTCAATGCATCTAAAAGGGGTTGAACAGCTTTCTCATCACCGAGTGTGGATAACGCGCGAATTGCATCAACTCGTAGGGAAGAACCTTTGTTTTGGGTAATTTTGACCAATTCAGGAACTGCTTTGCCTCCGATTTTTCCCAATGCAGCGACAGCCAACTGGCGCACCTCCGGTTCTTCACGATCCCGTTTTCGCTTTGCAGAACCCGATTCAATAAGAGCGGCGAGGACAGGAATAGCATCTTCACTACCTATCTCACCGAGTGCTTTAACAGCATTCAAACGGGTCCCAACCTGATTATGTTTTAGCAATTCAATCAAAATCGGCACCATAGTGGTTGGATCAGATTTGCCGATATTTGCCATCACCCAGTGGGCATCGTGCCTGTCACGATTGTCTTTGGACTTAATCGCTTTTTGTAATTGCTTGAGGAGTTGTTTGCGGTCCCCTTGCTGATAAACGAGCGTGAGTGCTTCCAATGCAGCGTTTTGCACATTCACATCATCGTCTCGGAGCGTATCAAAAATAAGAATTTCAAGGTATTCACCCGGGTCCTCTTGATACGCTTTAAACATGTGCTGTCCTCTCTGAGCGATTGATGCTTGATTCCAGTCTGGTTGGTTAGTTTCGTAAAATTCCTGCGAATCGTAGAAACCGAGCAGGTAGTGCGCTTCAGCGTTATCGCTTTCCTGTTCAATAGCAAGCTTAAATTCTCGGACAGCGCGTTCCTCTTTACGCCGTTTGTCGGATTTTATTAATTCTTTTCCTTTGGCAAGGTGTTCGTTCTGATTGCCGCATCCAACTATAAATAGGACAAGTGGAAAAATAAGAAATATTTTTTTCATACGCTGTTTATCCATGTTGTTCATTTGAGGTTATAGGTACATATCGAAACTGCTGTCAAACAATCTATTTTAATTCAAGAGGCTTTGCTGTTCAGCATCTGTCTCATTTACCTGAGTTTCCTCATTTTCCTCTTCCTCATCACCCTCTTCTTCAATGTTTAGATCTTTTTGAAGCGTGACGATCGGTTTTTCTGAGAACCCCCAATCCTTATACCTTTGTATGACAGGTGTATCTGTAGTTGCGAGTTCAATTTCAAGGATTTTTAAGTCGTTTTCTATTGCTGCTGCTTCGGCGGCTTCAATGAGATGGTCAGCAACGCCTAACAGTCGAAAAGGACCGGATACGGCAAGGTCACTAATTTGACCTGCCTCATCATTTAACGGATGCTGTTTTACAGTGATGTGTCCGACAGCATAACCACTGGCATCAGCAACGAGACGAGTCGTTTGACTATCTGTAGCCAAATCGGCTTTTAATTCATCGGCTACTTGTTCTATAGTTTTCTCAGGAAAACAGTATGTCTGTAAATGGTTAGCATCGTCTTCTTGAGCTGATCGGACGTTAAGTTTACCTCTCAAGTCAAAGTCCTTAGTTGCCATTTTTCTCTCCTTATTTTGTTCTGAAATGAGCGATTTTGCAACAGATAGACCATCCTAATTCCTATTAGTTACTGTTGTGAGGAACAGGACTTTGTGCGCTATCTTCCTCTTCAAACGGTTCTTCCTGCCCAATTCGCAGCTGGCGTTCAGCATCAACAACATCACGATTAATTTTCTCGATACAACGATTCAACTTATCCGTGAGGGCAGTGTGTCCTGCCATAGCACGACGAATCTGACCCAGTTGGTCAATCACAAGTCGGAAGGTTCTGACAAAATCACCCGGATCAAGTGCCGCATAGTCGGTCAATTTATCAAATTGACACCCATGACTCCACGCTAACATCGCTGAACACAAACGAGGTTCCAACAGCGGAACAAATTCAGAGACGTTGAGTTGGCTTTCTAACCCTTGAATGTCTAAAATTTCGTCCCAAGCTGCTCCCAGAATTGATAACAATCTTTTATCTTCTATCTTTTTAAAATAAACACCTTTGCGAGGTTCAGACACTATTGCTACCATGAGACAATTGATTTCATCTTCTGTCAACCGCTCAAAAAAGCCACTATAGAGCAATTGTGTCAATTGGAGTTCGTATCCATAGATATGTGATGCGGTGTTTCCACGTGGTAAAAGCGTCTGTGCTTCAATATACCCGAGTTTCTCAAGGACTTTTAAGCGGGCGGCTATCTGTCCTTGCTGATAATCCTGAATTGATGTCTGTTTTCTTCTTAAATTCTGGATATAATGTTCCTGTTTACGGATTGATTGATATCTTTTAGTACACTGTTTACGTTCGGAGCACTCGTGGCACAAGTTTTTAGCGAGTTCAGCATGGAGACTTTGCATTTTGCTGTGAATTAGTTCTGTTCTCTTGCTGCGCTCAATTTTCTTTGATTTTCCGCGCAATGATTGAAGAGATGCTAATTCCAACTGCAACCTTTCAAGGTTCTTTTGATTTTTATGCTTATGTCTCTGATAACTCTCAATTTGTTTCATTCCTTCAATGTTCTCGTGGATACAGGTAGGAAGAGGTAAAGATTTCCGTCTTTCATCTATTTGATCAATCTGTTTATTAAGATCGGCAATTCGTTTATAATTCTGGTGATTGCTAAGACTCATCGTGTAGACATCATATATTTCGTCGCCATATTTCTCATATAGATTGAGAATACTGGAATATGAGAGATTGAACTGACTTGTGATGGGTTCAATGGAGTTAGAAATGGTTCTGCTGACATCGTCAGGTGTTGCATATTTAGGGGCAACTTTGGCATAAACATAACCGACATCATCAATCCCGCGTCTTCCTGCCCTACCCGCCATTTGGTGATATTCTCGTGCTTTGAGATAACGGTAACTGACACCGTCAAATTTTTCCAAACTATCAAACACGACTGTGCAGGCAGGCATATTGATTCCAACAGCGAATGTCTCAGTGGTAAATAGGAGTTGAATTAATCCTGAAGTAAACAACCGCTCTACAACTTCTTTAAGAGTAGGTAACATACCCGCGTGATGGTAGGCTATTCCGCAGCTTATTAATTGCCGAAAATCTATAATTACCTTTTCTTTAACAATATCAAACTGAATACAAAGCGCGTCAAATTTTTCTAAAATCTGTGCCTGCTTTTCTGGATCAAGCAACTCGTGTTGTCCACTGGACGCATAATAGTGGGCGTTACTTTCACATCTTTTTCGACTGAAACAAAAATAGAGGCAGGGCAAACGATTTTGCTCGTGCAGGTAAGGGATCAACTCCGTGTTGATTATACTCTTTAACTTTTTAGCGGTGTCATCGCTTTGATCTTTTTTCTTACGTTTCCGTCGTTTTGCCATCTGCCGAAGATCGTAAAGGTGCCCCAATTTACCTATGCCAAAGCCTTGAAAATAGAGGTGATGTTCTAAAGGCACAGGACGTTCTAACTCTTCAACAACTGCAATGTCAATTTCTCGTACGCTTCGCATCCACTCCGCAAATGAGTTGATTCTTGGAATTGTCGCACTCAGGCAGACAAATTTGATATGTTGCGGTGCAAAAATGATACTTTCTTCCCAGACGGTGCCGCGTTCAATGTCGTTGATATAATGGATTTCGTCAAAAATGACATAGGG
>JAPPMR010000812.1 GCA_028818995.1 Candidatus Poribacteria bacterium
GGTACATCCAGATGCTTCGGCTTTTTCCACACGGGAAACACCTTCCGGTTGTGATTCGTGAAACGTAACCGCAATAGGTGCCGTTCCCAAATCAAGTAACTCTTGTAATTGTTCTGACATATTCTCTCCTTTATTAGACCAAATTAACGGGAATAATCTTGTTTTAGTCTTGGTAGATTCGGTGTAGGCGCGTTTACAAAACGCGCCTACTTTGGGTAATAAATCGGGGTTACAAACCCCTCCAACAAGAAAATCAGGCAATAAATAGACGCATAAGGTTGTGCAAAAAAGTTGAGGACTATTCTACCGATCCTCACCATAATCTGGTTCTTTTGCCGGGCGAATTACCCATTCTTCAAAAACGGACTTGAAAGATTTTGCTTTGTCGCCAAAATGGAGATATTGGAGACTCTTCACAGGAACCGATGTCTCACCGTAGATTGGAGAACGTCCGTATAGTTTATCGCCCTTGACGCTGAGTGGTTCAAAAATCAGGATCGGATTGTGGATCAAAGCGAAGCGCACCTGAGACTGAGTTGTTTTCGAATCTTGGTTTTCAGTTTTCGTAGGAGGTTCTTGTTGTGCATCAGAACCTTTTTCATCGCTTGCCGTTTCTTTTGTTGATTGATCAGGATTATTAACGCTTATATCAATAATTCGAGCCACTCGATTAATAGGAATAAAAACCTTCTTCAAATTTGATTCAAACTGAATTATCTGTCCGTTAATACTTATTAAATTACCTCGCTTTAAATCCCCATTGTTTGCTACAAGAATATGGTTCGGTGGATTGTCTCGGTTGAAACGTGGCACGGTTAAAGCGCGTTCTAATTTTACATCTAACTCCTCAGTTTGCGTTTCGAGTGGATCATATAAGACTTCAATTCCACGCTTAAGGACAACAGCAGCATCGTTTGCACCGAAGTCTCCCCCGACTACAACAAATTTCGGATTTCCCCCAAGTTTTTCGTTATTGACTATTATTCTTGTTTTACCATCTTCGGTTCTCTGCATGATAGCTTCCAAAATTTGTCCATCCTCTAAAATTATACGGTGTTTATTTCCACCTGTAATGGTAATCGGATTTCGGTTTTCCTTTCGTCCGTGCGTTTTGCTACGTGTAAACTCAATACCTTTCATGTGTGTTGAGTCTAAGCGCGTCGTGCTGATAAAAGGAGATCGGAAATTAATAGAGGTTTTATCGTAAGACAAGACCTGACATGGGATGACTTCTCCGTTTTTTAGATGCAACAGGTGTGGAAACATCTTTATATCAAAAGGTTGTAGTCTTGAAACATGTTTATTATTACGTTCTATGCGAGCAGATCGGTTGTTCGCAAGGCGTACTGGTTCCAACGCGCCTATAGCCTGCCATCGGATATTTGATGCATCGTCGCCTTTAAAATGAATGTGACCGCGTAAACTACCTGATGGAAAAAACATTTTATCATAATCATCTACAGGTTTTTTCGTTTTGGCTTTGGACTCAAACCGAAGTTGTGAAGCACCCGCGAATGAGCATGTTATCGGTTCCTCAGCAAATTTAGTCTGGAGTACAACGCTATCTAAGTTGAGTTGTATCACTTGTCCACGCACAACAGAGCCGTCAATATATGTTAATGCCATATAATCGTCGATTGTCGCCAATGTTCTCCCCGGCTGCACAACACGGTCAATTTGTTGTAGGTTGATATCCCGTAGTGTTCCATCTGTGTCAAGGACATAACCTTTGTTTTTCTGGACAAACAATTTGCCGTAAAAAACTTCTCCGTTCATCATGTGGATTCGAGGTTTGGAGAAGTCAACTTGCTGGCTTTTAAGTCCGGTAGGTTGCCGATAGACCCTTAATCGTCGGACTGTCAGATTTTGTCCCCGGTTAAAAATACGAATTCCGGGTGTTTCAACAGTTGGCTGAACACCAGTCAGTTCTAAGAGTAGATTGCCATTTAAGTCAGAGATTTTTAGCATACCAAGGTCTTGATCATAAGCGAGTCGCAAACGGAAGTCGCGACGATCGTCCTCAACTGGCATTATATCTTCGAATATTTTGCCTTGAACGACAACCAGTTCGTTAGTCCATGTTTCTATTCTTAGTGTTTGGTACAGGTTTTTACCGAGGGAAAGAACAAAGTTGGGTGGGGCTGTATTGGATGCGAATTCAAGATCAATTTCAAAACGTTTTGGCCATTTAAAAGCATAGAACATGTCGGTCTTACGTTGATCTGTGGATGGATGTCCACCACGATCAGGATACCAACCAGTATGTTCATTATTATCAGGGAATTGAACTAATGCCTCATCGGTTTCATTTTTATTCGATGATTTCCACGCTGTTAGTTGCGAACCGTCAAAAATCAGGTTGGAATGCGCGCGACTTTCAAGTGAGTAAATCATCTCTCTATTCACTCGAAACTTACCATGACGTTTGCTGGAAAACAGAAAGGTATTTTCATCTGAGTCGATAATGTCTGCTGTCCAGACATCACCTAATACTGTGCCGACGCGGAAAGTCTCTGTTGCTGGTGCCGGTTGTTTTGAAAAATCAATTGAATCTAATACATTTGTGTCAACAATTAGATCGTCTGAAAAGTGTGGTGAATTCCAGCGAATTTTCCCTGACGGACTATCTAATAGTTTACCGGGAAGGGTATCCCCATTTTTCCAACGTAAAACTGTTTCCTGTGCCTGTATCTTGATTGGACTCCACGTCCCCGCGATTACAATCACAATGGCTAAAATGTATTTTAGACACCTCTGCATTTCATTTTTCCTCCTGATGGTAACCAACGCTCAACTGTCATCTTTTAGAGAGAAGTTGTTTTCAATAAAACATCTTTCTGACTATCAATAACCGTCTATCTTTCATAAATAGGTAGAAGACGATAGTTCAAAGCTAAGGTAAGCACAGCCATTCCTGTTCCATAAGCTTTGCCGTGGGAACTGTTGAAACTTCCATCTTCTTGTTGCATTCTTTGAAGTCTTTCAATGGTGCGTTGATTCCAAGCTTGCCATGCTTCAAAGTCACTCTGAAACAGTGCCTGAGCCATGTAGTATAGGGTATAGAACATGTAATGATTACCTACATTATGGCTCGCTCTGCGCTTGATGAATTCCGCTGTGGATTTGTATTCTGGCGTGTCTTTTCTTTTGCCAATTGCATAGACGAGGGTAGCAATCGCAGAACGCGTGAGTCCATCGCCATGGCTGCCTGAAGGCGTATAGGAGACACCGCCACCCCGCGTTGTGCAGGTTTGAAAAAAGTTTAACGCCTTATCAATGGCTTCATTAGGCACTTCAATGCCAGCATTTCGCGCACCGAGTATTCCCATTAATACGGTACCAGCGACGGTTGTGTCAGCATCTCGCGCTTGTGGCGAGTAGCGCCAGGCACCCCAAGGATTTTTCTCTTGTGCAGTTAATGCACATCGTACAGCAAGTTCTAATGATGCGCTGAGGGTGCGTCTACGATTTTCAGGCACTTCACTTCCTTTCCAAAGCAGCTCTTCGCTTACAGCACCATACGCTTCAGATAGTGCTAACATCGCAAAACCGTGGTGGTACATTGATGCAT
>JAPPMR010000971.1 GCA_028818995.1 Candidatus Poribacteria bacterium
AAATTGGGTAATTTATTGGCGAAGTCCGGTGCGGTTAGAAACCGCACCTACCGGGTCTGGAGAAAACTGGAAATTACCGAAATTAAAAATTAATCTTCATGAAACCGCATCTGCCGTCTGGCAAATAAGATAAATCTGGTTATTTTGGTTCAGGGGTGGTTAGATCACCACTCAAAATTGAGGGACACCAGAATTTCTCAATATACTGAACGACTAACTGCGTACCTTCTTCATGGCTCACATAGGGAGGTTTGAAAGGATTATACATTGCATCAGTTAAATCGCGAACTAATACAACGTTAAACCCCCACCGAACCATCTGCTTAATAGCAAAGGAACGACCCAGCACACACATATTGGTATGCACACCCATAATAATAATGTTCTGAATTCCTTTGTGAGCGAGCAGGTTGTACACCTCTTGCCCGTCATCACTGATGGCATCAGCGTCATCAATTTCAATTGCTGGATGCTGACGGTGCCATGCGCCATACATGTTTGTTTCACCTGTGTCTGAACCGCCATCGGATGCATCTACAGGTTGAGGTGGATCAGGCATTTCCCGTTCCTGTGGAGGTTCTGCCTTCGGAATTTCAAGTATGGAAGTGCGCGCGGGATGGTCCTTATAGAAATCCATCGTATCAGAAGGCGCGTGGATTATCTGTACCCCTCGTTGTCTTGCACGTTGTAGAACAATGTTCATTCTTGGCGCCATAATGTTGACGCGTTCGGTCGCTCCCCATGACCAATGTTTATTCCACATATCAACGACAATGATAGCGGTTTCGTTTGGCTGCCAGTTGGCTTCCTCTTCAATAATTCGCCACCCATTTCTACCAGCAGTGCGCGCTTCCTGCCTTCGGATTGAAAGCGAAAGCGTTTCTTCGGAAGGTGTTGCGGAAAAAGCAGAACGTGCTATATCAAATATCATAATTAATGTCTCCTATAAAAATGTTTTATAACCTTGAGTCTATTGGCAAAAAAATTTACGAAGAGTAACATTGTATCTCTTTTCGTAAAACGTACGCATCTTCACCGTTGCTATAGTATCTTTTGCGGATACCGTAAACTTCAAATCCAAATTGTCTATAAAGTCCTTGTGCTGCGATATTATTGACAGAAACTTCAAGAAATATTTCCTTCCCCGCGTTTTTCCGAACAATTTCTAATGCGGAGGCGAGTAGATATTTTGCTACACCGCGCCGCCTATATTCAGAGGCTACGGCAATATTCAGGATGTGTCCTTCACAGCGGAAGATGTAAAAGACGATATATCCGATGACTTCGTTATTTAACCGAGCAATATATAAATGTGTATATTTTTTTCTCTTCCTAAGTTCCTTTTTAAAAAATGATTCAGACCAGGGATCGGGGAAGGATTCTTTTTCTATAACCATCACCTGTTCAAGGTCTTTTTGTTGCATCTGTTCAAAGATAATTTCTGGATAAGGTTTCTCAATTGTCATTTGCGAAATTTTAGCATAATGGGATTGTGGAGTCAAGGGAGTGATTGTTGACATTGTTGTTCAGTGTGACTTGACTTCCGCATCAGTGTGGTATAAAATACGGTTGTGAAAACAATAGTAAGATTATTAAGGTGTGCAAAGTTAAACACATTTTAGGAGATAACGATGGCAAAAGTAGGGCTAATCGGCGTTGGTAATATGGGCAGCGGCATGTCAAAAAATATATTGAAAGCAGGACATGAACTCACGGTGTACGATGTCAGAACGGAGCCACTAAAAATGCTTTCGCAATTGGGGGCACACGCAGCTGCGTCTCCAAAAGAGGTAGGAGACGCAGCCGATGCAGTTTTTATCATGGTGCTCAACGTCGATCAGGTCAAAGAGGTGCTACTAAACGAAAACGGTTTGTTAGAAGGATTACAACCAGGATCAACGGTTATCTGCACCGCGACGATCGGGCGGTCCCAAGTAATAGAGGTTTCAGAACTCGTTACGGCAAAAGGATTCAATATTATTGATTCTCCTGTTAGCGGTGGTGCACCGGGGGCAGCCGCTGGAACGCTTACGATGATGGTCGCAGGAAAAAAAGAGATTTTTGAAGCATCAATGCCGGTACTTGAAGCAGTCGGAAAGGATATCTATCACGTAGGAGAAGAGATTGGAATGGGGCAAACCGTTAAGTCTGCCCTCGCTGTCCTCACCGGTGTTACTTATGCAGGTATATTTGAAGCACTGACACTGGCTGTCAAGGCAGGTGTCAAACCGGAAACGTTGCGTGAGGTTGTTAGCACAAGTGTTGTCGGCAATTTCCTTTTTCAGGATACAACAGAAAATATATTGGAACGGAACTTCAAAGGACAGAGCAACATTGGAACGATGTACAAAGACCTAAGCCTGGCGAAAAGTATGGCAAACGATTGTGGGGTGCCTCTGTTCGCAACGAGCGCTGCTTTTGAACTATTTCAAGCAGGTAAAGCGGTAAATCCTGATGAGGATAATTGGACGATTATCAAAATTCTTGAAAATATTTCGGGTATTGAAGTAAGAAAAACGGAGTGATACTCAGCACGTTGCTTTGCGAACGCAATCCTTAGATAAAATAGAATTAAGAGGCAGTTAAATGCAAAATAATCCGAAAATAGGAATCATCACGGATGGAATCAGTAGGGATTTTGAATATGCCCTCAATACAATGGTCGAAACAGGATTAGAATATGTTGAATTGCAGTACTTGTGGGAGAAGCAGGTTGGTGAGTTAAATGATGCCGATGTTGAACTGGTTAAAAGTCTTATAGAAGCACGGAATTTAAAGGTATCGTGCATATCACATCACAATTTGGCAGGAATTCCTGTTGATACTCCAGTGGACGCGCCATCATATCGGGACCAAATTCACACATTACAACGATGTATAGATATTGCACAGACACTTGGAACAAATCTGGTTCGGATATTCAGTTTCCAGAAGGAGATGGTACTCTTTGGTGCAGAACCGATTGTTGCGGAAGGGGCGTGGACAACGCTGCTAAACCGATTAGAAGAACCGTTACAAATTGCAGAAGCAGCGAACATTACATTGGTGATTGAGACTGCAATTTCTTCAAATATTACATCGGCTCTACTTGCTCGGAAATTGATTGACGAATTAGCTACAAATCATCTTAAAGTCCTCTGGGACCCATGTAGTTCGCTCTACTGTACTGAAGCGCCGTATCCAGATGGCTATGAGATTATCCGTGAGCATATCGCGCATATTCATCTCAAAGACGGAATTGTCAATCTCCCTGGTGCAACCTTCGATTTTTGCGCGATGGGTCAAGGACAGATGAAGTTCTACTACACAGATATTGTGAATGCGTTAAAAAGAGATAAGTATCAGGGAACAATCTCCTTAGAAAGTGTCTACACCCCAGAGAATGGCACACGAGAGGATGGATTTAGAGAATCGCTACCAGTATTTAAGGAATTTATGGAATTGTTGAGCAATTAATGAGTTAGAGAACATATTACCCGATAATAGGTGCGGTTAGGAAACCGACCATAGACATCAATTTAGTGAGTAACGTTTGGATATCTGATACACCTTTCGCCCCTCTGGGGCT
>JAPPMR010000078.1 GCA_028818995.1 Candidatus Poribacteria bacterium
AGCGCAACAAGCAAGCCTCGCGTTACCAGGCGTGGGCAACATTCCCGGACTCGCTAATATCGGTAGACTCGGCAGTTCACTTACTGGCGGCGGTGTTGCGCTCGGTGCAGCGTCTTTACTTTTCCCGGAACAAGTCAAGAACCTTGCCGGCGGTATTACAGATACGATCGGTAATCTACTCTCAAATGTCGCATCCGCACCGGATCGGGCGTTTGGGGCGCAGCAAGTCTTTCTAAAAATCGGGGATCAGGAGGCGCGCGATATTTCTGATTTGCAAGATGAACTCCGACAAGAAGCGAGGGCGTAACACATGGCATCAAGACCATTGAATTGTTACTTGACAAAAAGCGGTGAAAATGGATAATAGGTTGCAATAGAGAAGGGGAGGCAGTCACCTCCCCAAAACCAAAACAGAAAGGCTATTTCGATGTATTGGCATTTTTATTTTAACATATCTGCCAATGCGTATCAACGGAAATGGAAAGGCAGGTTTTATGGATTTTATTGAGGAACTCAGAAACTTATCCACCAACATAGCGAAGCAGATAGAGAACGCGGTGCAGATAGACCGTAACATAACGGAGGAAGCAACAAAACACGCCTTCGTTATCCCTTTCATCAAGATTCTCGGCTATGACCCCTATAACCTCACTGAAGTCGTCCCAGAATTTACAGCAGACATCGGAACGAAACAGGGCGAAAAAGTTGACTACGCCATCTTTAAAGATGATGAGGTTATCATGCTCATTGAGTGCAAAAAGTATGGCGCAGACCTTTCAGACGCGCACACCTCACAGTTGTACCGTTATTTTTCAGTTGTTAACGCCCGAATTGCTGTCCTCACAGACGGCGTGATCTATCGCTTTTATACAGATTTAGAAGAAACGAACATCATGGACAGTAAGCCGTTCCTTGAGTTCAACATGTTTGACATCCAAGAACCCCTCGTCAACGAACTCAAGCGGTTCACCAAGCCGACATTTGATCTTGATGCAGCACTCACCGCCGCCAGTGACTTGAAATATACGAAAGAAATTAAGCAGATCATGCTGGAGCAGCTGGAGGCACCCTCCGAAGATTTTGTGCGGTTTTTCCTATCCAGCGTTTACGGCGGTAAAAGAACGCAAACGGTTGTTCAACAGTTCACAGGTATCGTCAAACGCGCGTTGAACCAGTTTTTGAATGAGCAGATTAATCAACGTTTACGTTCCGCTATTGAGAGAGGCGAAGCGACTGAGGACGCAATTGAAGTCGAGATCGTAGATGAGGAAACTGAAGAAGAACCTGAATCCCGTATCGTGACCACCGAGGAAGAGTTGGAAGGGTTCTTTACTGTCAAATCTATTCTGCGCGAAGTCGTTACCGCGGATAGGATTCAACACCGGGACACTATCCGGTACATGTCTGTCGTGTTGGACGGTAGTATAAAAAAAATAATCTGCCGGCTTCATTTCAACTCGGCGCGGAAATACTTAGGCTTGGTTAACGAAGATGGCAAACATGAGCGGGTTGAGATCGCCAGTATAGATGACATCTATAACTATGCTGACGAACTCAAAGCAACCGTCCAACGCTATGATACTCTGGAACAGAAAACGGAAACCTACGACCATGAGAGCGATGTAGAAAATATCAAATGAAGGAAAATATGATGAGTAATTTACCTAAAATTGATTCCCTGTTTTCCCCGAATTTTTAGAACCGGCAGAAAAACAGAAAGGAGTAGAACATGCTGTTGGAACAAGTCGTAGGTTTAATTGTTATTATAATTTTTGTTGGTGGAACTGTTAGCTTCTTGCTAATTAATCATTACAGGCGAAAAATTGATGGGCTGAATTCACAATTACAACAAAAAGAAAGTTACGAAAATGGAATCCAGAAACTTCAATCTGAATTAGATAATTTGGTTGGACGCAAAAGTGATTTAGAATCTGAAATTGAAGAACTGGAAGGAAGGGTAAATAAATATTCGACAGATATAAGTAGACTTTCTCAAGAATTGGATTCCGCTCGGATAATTTTGAAAAAATCTCAAGAGGCAAAAGAAACGAGCAATAAACGAAAAAAAGAACTTGACGAATTGATAAAGTCTAAGGAAGCTATGTTAGAAACAATTGATTCCCTAAAAAGCGAAAGGAATTCTGTTTCAGAGAACCTTTCGGAACTAAAAATACAATTGGTTTCTGTAGAACATGATTTCGATCTGCAACAGCATGGGCTTTATGAGCCGTTATATGATTTCGGGACAGCCCAAGAATATAAGGAAAGACTAAAAAGTATCCGAGATGCTCAGAAGTTAATGTTCCGAGAGAAAACAGCAATCACTTGCCCGGCCGAGTGGACTGTTGACGGAAGTAGAAGAGAAGGTCAAAAAATGATTACAGAGAAAATTAAACTTATGGCGAATGCTTTCAATGGATGTTGTGACTCTATTATAATCAAAGTTAAGTATTCAAATATCTCCAGTATCGAAAAACGGATACACAAGGCGTACACAGATATAAATAAACTCGGTGCCACCCTGCGATGTTCAATATCTGATAGATACTTGCAACTAAAATTTGACGAACTCCATTTAGTTCATGAATACCAAGAGAAGTTGCAGGAAGAGAAAGAGGAAAGAGCTGAGATCACAAAGCGGTTGCGCGAAGAAGAGCGCGCACAAAGGGAACTTGAAAAGGCAAAACTCCTTGCAGAGAAGGAAGAGCGCAATTACCAGAAAGCGTTAGAAGAAGCCAGAAAAGAGTTTGAAAGTGCATCGGTAGATAATCGCAAAAATACTGAGAAACTCAGAGATAAAATCACCAAATTAGAGGAGGATCTAAGGGAAGCAACAGGGAATAAACTTCGTGTGTTATCTCGTGCGGAAGTTACGAGGAGTGGGTATATCTACATCATTTCAAATATTGGTTCATTCGGTAAGGACATCTATAAAATTGGAATGACAAGACGTTTAGATCCTGAAGACCGAATCCGTGAATTGTCTGGTGCAGCTGTCCCATTTCGATACGATGTGCATGCCCTTATTTTTTCTGAAGATGCACCAAGTTTAGAAAACGCTTTACATAGAGCATTTGAAGAAAACAGGGTGAATCTTGTTAATAAGCGTAAGGAATTTTTTAATTGCTCACTTGAGGCTATTAAGAATATCTGCTCGGAACATGAACCTGAGGCGAAGTTCTTCGATATGCCAGTGGCTGAGGAATTTAGAAAGACTAAAGCCATGCGTAGAGAATCAAAAAACCAAGATAACTAATATCGTTTCCGAATGAACGTTTGGGCTTTTGCTCACCAATCACAAAGGAATTCAACTTTGAAGGGAATTGAAACAACTGACAAGCCCTTGCGGACTTGCGTTTTCGCGATCTTTGGATACGCTTTCCCGTTTGAAGGGAATTGAAACGTAACAACAGCGATCTGAGTTAATCCAGCCGCCTTTCTTTGGATACGCTTTCCCGTTTGAAGGGAATTGAAACTTATACAATATATAACTTGGATTGTCAAATTTATACTTTGGATACGCTTTCCCGTTTGAAGGGAATTGAAACCATCGGCTCCACACCGA
>JAPPMR010000268.1 GCA_028818995.1 Candidatus Poribacteria bacterium
GTTTTGGGTAACGCACTATCACGATGACCATGTGAATGCTATCCCCGAATTTCAGGAAACCTTCCCTTGTGAAACAATAACAGACGCGATTGTTACTAAAGTTATTGCCAATCCGAAGGCTTTCCGATTGCCATGTATTTCTCCGGCTGTAACACGCGTAGACCGCGCCACTCACGACAGTGATTCATGGCAGTGGAATGAATTCACAATGACTGCTTTCCATTTTCCCGGACAGACATATTATCATGGAGGATTGCTCGTTGAGGGGCGCGGTGTCCGAATGTTTTTTGCTGGGGATTCATTTACAATGGCAGGTATTGACGATTACTGTTCTGGTAATCGGAATCTGCTTGGCAAAGATGTCGGTTATGAGAATTGCCTGCGGCGCATTCAGCAACTTAAGCCTACACATATTTTCAACTGCCATGTTGATCCCGCTTTTGATTTCACCGATAAAGAGATCGACTTTATGTTAGATACCCTCACTGAACGTGAAAAATGCTATACCGATCTCTTTCCTTGGGATCACGCAAATTACGGCATGGATGATCAGTGGGTGCGATGTTATCCTTATGAACAAGAAGTTGCACCCGGTGAAACAGTACAGTTGCGCGTAGAGGTAACGAACCATTCACATGAGTCGCGCACAGCAGCTGCGCAACCAATTCTTCCTGCAACATGGGGTATGGAAATCGCTCGGGAGAAAGCGACTATTCCACCAAAGGCGGATGGACACATCCCGTTTTCTATTCCTATTCCACAACGTTCACAGTTAGAGGGGTTTGCAACCCGGATAGGACGGATTGTAATTCCTGTTGAAATGACCTACAACGGCATGGCACTGGGGCAATTTCGTGAAGCCATTTTTGTTCTCACAGGAGGTTAAAATCGTGCTAAACTTATCACACCCAACAGTTGACATCGCAATTACATGTAGCAACTTTGAGGAGTCATTGGACTTTTATCACAACAAATTGGGTTTTGAAATCGTGTTGGACTTGGAGATTCCAGCGGCACTTGCAAGAGACATTGGACTTGCACCGACAGGCTTTCGGCAGGTCCGCCTTAAAGCAGGTAATACACTCATTAAACTGATGGATATTGAAGATCCGCCCCTAACACCAACAGACAAATTCTCCGCCGGTGTTCGTTGGCTCACCTTTTTCGTTGCGGACATACAGAAAACTGTTGAGACCTTAAAACAGAACGATGTAGAATTCCTGTCTGAACCGATAAGCGCACCTGATGCAGCAGGTGTCGTGTGTGCAAAAGACCCTGATGGCATTCTAATTGAACTTGTGCAGATATGAGAGGTATTATGAAGGCATTAACTGATTCCCAAATTCATGAATTTAACGAAAACGGGTATCTTCTTATTGAAGACGCACTTGCCTCTGAAGATTTGAACCCGTTAATATCAGAGTTTGAAGAGATTGTAGACGCGGGTGCATCGCAACTCTATGCAGAAGGTGAAATTGACTCTGAATTCAAAACAGAAGGTTTTGATACGCGCTTAGCAAAAATCACTGAACAGTCTCCTACAGTTTTTCAAAAGGTTTTTAGTGGTGCACACACCGGACCAGCGCTCTTTGATCTTTTGGTTAATCCGAAACTGCTTGACATTGCAGAGGCACTTGTCGGGCCGGAGATAATGTGTCATCCTGCCTACCGTGTACGTCCCAAACTGCCAGAACATGACAGAACCTTAGTGCCGTGGCATCAAGACGCAGGATATATGGAGCCAAGATGTGATTCTGTTTTACAACTTACAATTTGGATTCCCCTGATTGATGCCACCATTGAAAACGGATGTCTTGAAGTCATTCCACACGCACACCGTGATGGTGTATTCTTACATCGTCCCTCCGAACTTTTCTATCTTGAAATCCCAGATGATGCATTACCAAATGTAGAACCTGTAGTCGTTCCTGTGAAATTTGGCAGTGTCTTGTTGTTCACCAATCTAACACCGCACCGCTCCATCCCAAATGTTAGTCATCAGGTCCGATGGAGCGTTGATTCACGTTATCAGGACGCTGCGAAACCGACCGGCTATCAACCGGAAGCAGGTTTTCTGGCAAGAAGCAAACTAAATTCTGATGATGTTGTTACCACGCCAGAAGAATTCAAACGGATTCGCGATGAACATCAACCCGGTCCAGGTCCAAATCGGTGGGCGAAAAAGGAGTAAAATGATACGCAATTTCAAATTCTACTCTCCAATTTTTATTGTTCTAATCCTACTGCTGAGCGGTGCAAAACCGACAACCGAAGTGCCAAAACCGAAAGACGTTGAACTCCACGGCAAAACCCTTTGTTTAGCGGAAGAGATGCATACGCACTATAAAGTTGAACTCTCTGGAGAACATGAACATCTATACGGTATCAAGACCAAGGATGGTAAATATTACACGCTTCTGCGTACATCGTTATCCGAAGCACTGTTTGTAGACAAACGATTACATGAAAAAGACTTGATTATCAACGGTCGTGTTTTTCCAAAAACACAATTGCTGGAGGTAATTCGCATTAGATCCATCCACGATGGTGTTGTCCATGAACTTTACTACTACTGCGATACATGCTACATCCGCGCTGTTGCACCGGGGAATTGTGATTGTTGCCAGGCACCAGTAGTTTTGATAGAAAAACCGCTAAATGTTGATTCCTTAATACCTTCCCCCTAATTCATTTGCACCTCGCCAAAAGTGCATGTTATAATAGCCATGTGTTATAATATAGTTTTTTAAGTCGTGGCACCCCGCCACCCACAGTGCTATCCATGACAGTTATAGCAGGAAAACAGTTAACGGATGTAACCCGAAAAAACTAAGTGCAGGAAGATAGTTCCTTTTCTCTTAGGCAGCGGTCTACATCACGGCTTGTTAGAACTGCATTACAGAAAATGAAACCGAGTCAATTATAGATTCGTAAAATTAATCGAACCTATTCTGACTTAATCCGTCAAATATAACAAAATTAAAATAATATAAAAAACACACAAAAACAGATAAATTAAAATAGGAGAAAAATCATGAAAACTCAAGTCCACGAGAAAAATGGCATCACGATTTTGAAACCTAATGGTAAAATAATGGGAAACTCCGTGTCAGAATTCAAGAAAACTATCTCGCCACAGATAGAGGCTTCTAATAAACCTCGCATCCTCATCAATTTGGAGGGCGTTGACAAGATGGACAGTTCAGGGCTCGGTGTCCTTATCGGTGCTTATGTTGCTGCAACACAGAAGCAAGGTCGTATAGGGATCATCCATGTTGGAAAAAACATCAAAAATCTGATTGTTATTAGCCGACTTGTGAGGCTCTTTGAACATTTCGACACTGAGGAAGCTGCTCTCTCTGCACTGGCAGCTTGATAGACCTATCCCTATTTGGAGCGTCCATAGTCTTGCTATGTGACGCTCCAAACTTTTTTTGGACACAATAGATTTTTTATTTTTATGTTCTGAAGGTAGCAGCGTGGATATCCGAGACACTCCAGCGTCCTGTCAGTGATGTGTCAGGTTGGAAATATCTCAAGCGTCTCGGTTGGACT
>JAPPMR010000938.1 GCA_028818995.1 Candidatus Poribacteria bacterium
TGGAAGAAACCTTGGAGAGAGAATCTCGCCGGACATTTCAAAAAGGCATATAGAGAACGATTAAAATCTATTCAGAAAGCCGTGAAAGAGAGGGACGCCCTGCGCGAAGAAGTTGACACACTTTCGATTTTCCATAGGAACTATACTTCTTTGGAAGAAGCTGAGGAGATAATGCGCGCAGAAGATGGATTTCCATCTGTAAATGATATGGGAAAGCAGCTTTGGGATGGAAATAAAGAAAGTTTATTAAAAGGTCTGGAGGAGATCGAACATATTAAAAATTCAAAGGATGCTGAGAAGGTTTTAAGTAACTATTCCCAGATGGATTACATATCTCGGGATTTATTTGAAGAAGTTATAAGGTTACGTGAGCTTAGGAGTCTCTCAAAAACAGGCAAAATAACAGGGAATGTTATGCTTACCCAGGAATTCACCAAAGACTTTCCAAAACAATCACAATTTCAAAATCCTGTTCGGTTCAAACCAGAATACATAAGAGATGGATACATATCCCAATTCTGGTTAAGCAGGAATCCTTTCTATCCGAATGATCCAGACACAGGAAAAAAAGCTAAAAAACGTGATTTTTCTAAGAATGATAACTGGTGGCTTTTATCTATGGATTCGCCTTACTGGAAATATGTAGAATTTATTGACTTCAATTTTGAAGATTACATCTTTATACACCGAGATGGAAGACGTGAGAACATGTCTCCAGAGGACTATCAACTTCCTGACGGAACTAAACTATCAGATTGGAAAAATAGAATGTTCCCCCCTTTAAAATTTGGGAAGGATGAGGAAGACTAATGTTCCATACAGTTTCAAATTGAGGGTATGTTCGTAGTAGTGCCGAATGGGCAATGAATTGTCCTGCTACGAACCCATGTCTACCTCCAATTTAAAGGCGAACAAAGTGCTAGTATAGATCGCGAAGGATTCGCTCAATCTTGGTTTTGAGACCTTTGTCACCAACTTGTTTTGCGAGCCTTAAAGCAATTAGGAGATCTTGCTTTGCCTCCCAAGTTCGACCTAATATACCTTTTGAAGTTCCCCGAAGAGCATAAGCATAGCGTAGGTCAGGTTTGAGTTGTACTGCCTTGTCAAAATCGGCAATAGCTGCCCGATATTGATCCAGCGTTGTCCTTATGCTTCCCCGTTCGTAGGATGCTAAAGCGTAATCGGATTTTAGGTGGATAGCCAAGGTATAATCCGAAATGGCAGCAAAGTATTGGTTCAATTCAGCCTTCGCAGAGCCCCGAAAATAGTATGCTTCAGCAAAGTCAGGTTTGAGTTGTATTGCTTTGTCATAATCGGTGATAGCCCCATAGTATTGTCCTAAGATCCTTTTTGCAAATCCACGTCCGTGGTATGCTGAAGCATAATCAGGTTTTAGGTGAATAGCCTTGTTATAATCGGCAATGGCATCATAGTATTGACCTAGATAGTGCCTTGCATTTCCCCGATTGTAATAAACATCGGCATCATCGGGTATCAGTTGTATTATCTTGTTATAATCATCAACTGCGGATCGGTATTGTCCCAAAATTACCTTGACAACTGCCCGATTATAGTATGCCTTAACAAAGTCCGATTTGCTGAGGATAGCTAGAGTATAGTACGCCATAGCACCATGATAATTACCCAAATGGTACTCCGTGTTTCCTCTAACGAAATGGGTCTCCGCAGATATAGGTTGTTTCCGTTGCGATAAGGGCTCCGGGTGTCTTGACTGATTTAAAAGTTTCTTGAGATAGTTGGATGGAATAGCAAAATTTAGATTCTGTCCACCTTCAAGCGTCATGAAAGATACCCCGATGACTTCACCCTTACGGTTTAGCACGGGACCACCACTGCTTCCCGGAGAGATAGGTGCAGTCATCTGGAGGCGTTCTTTAGCGTGTCTCTCGCGGCGGCTGCTGATGATACCATCGGAAAATGTACCCTCCAAACCTTTTGGATTGCCTGCAACGTAAATCGTCGCACCAATTTTAACATAGTTACTGTCGCCGAGCGAAAGTGGCTTCATACCATTCGCGTTCACCTTTAGGAGTGCAAGGTCGTTTTTCTCGTCAGTCGCCGTGGTACCCTCAATATTATATTTTCTGTACTTGCCAACCAACTTAGCGGTACCGCTTGCTGCACCTTCAATAACGTGGAAATTGGTAGCAATCAGGTTTTCTCTCACAAAGAAACCACTGCCAAATCCAAGGATTGTCCCATTTCTATCTTTCATCTCTAAGGACACGGTTGCTGCCAACGCTTTTTCGGCAATTTGTTCAGTAGTTTGAGCAGGTGCCACGGTGGTTAGGCAAAGTAGTAGGGCTGCTATAAGGGGCAGATATTGCATAGGGCGAGGCGACTGATTATAAAACAGATTATTTTTGTCTTTCAATAGAATATCCTCATCTATTTTCAGAAGTTTCTATGCCTTACAAAAATAGCGGGAACCAGAATTCCCGTTGTAGTTAGTTATCGTCCTCAGACTTTTCTACCGGTATGCGCTTAGATGGATCATAGTATGAGACATATTTTATGCCTTTGCGTTTGTCCTCTTCTTCTCCGGCTCTTATATACGCAAAAAACTCCTCCAGAGTTTTGAATTGTGCGCTGATCTCTGCTTTGATGCGATAGCACTCTTCAAGGATCGGATCTGTATAAGTTTCTGGGTCAAATTCTGGGTGCTTTTCTGATGTTTCTTTCATCTGAATGTCCTCCATCAGTTCAATAGGCGTGCAGATGGTCGTCGGTTGAAATCCTGCTTCTTGGCAAACCTGATTGATATGTTCACGCTTGTTTTCATTTGCGATATGCTTGTGATTCCACGATACCAAGTATTCAACACTATGTACCGTTGCAATGGCAATATGCTGGGCATCTGGTTCGGAATTTCGTGGTACTGTCCCCGCATCCAATAGTTTCTGTGTAAGCATATTAACTTCTGGTGTAACTTCTAGGACCGTGAGAGGTAATACTACTTCAAGCCGTTGCTGTGCTGCGGTTACATCGCCACGCTGGATTTCAGCACGAACTATACGTGAAATAACAAACTCAAACCTATCAGCATAATCTTCCCACAGTTGCCGACTTGCTCTCTGCCGGGCTGCTAAGATTGGATTGTTACTGGGTCTCGCTACCAAGTAACTAACAACGGTTGACTCAATATAGACTCTCGATTTTATTGTTGTATATTTTAGCACGAGATACTGCTTCTTTCAAATCGAATTGCCCGTGTAAGATCTTGAAACCAACTGGTGGATTCACGGCGGTGTTGAATGGAAGTATGGAAGATTCGGGGGACTTCCTCTTCCATCCTTCCAACGCAAAATTAAGATCGCATCACGCCAAAATATCTTCCCCATCCGTCAACCACGCCAGATTGAACTTCGCAAACGACAGCGTCTCATACGCCCCATTCTCACCGCGCTCATAAAGACAACATATATTCATATCTGAATCGACACAGAGATCGGAATACGCCGCGGGCCCCGCGTGCAAAACTTTCCCACTGCTCCAACTTTGACACTCATCATAACTGATAC
>JAPPMR010000650.1 GCA_028818995.1 Candidatus Poribacteria bacterium
AATGACCGATTCCGGCGTTGTTGACAAGGATATCCACGTGTTGGTAAACATCCAGGGTCCGTTCAATCAGTCGCTGCACAGCATCCGCGTCAGTGACATCTGTAGGAACAGCAAGTATGGAATCGGGGTTAGAAACCCCTCCTACGCTAAGCTCGCGTGCCACCTGTTGGAGTGTTTCGCGTGTTCGGGCAGCGAGCACAACTTTCGCACCTGCTGCTGCGAAAGCGGAAGCGGTTGCTTTACCTATTCCTTTTGATGCCCCGGTCACCACCACGACCTTTCCGTCAAGTCTGCCTACTTCATTGGGCTGACTGGAAGAAAACATGTTTACCTCACACTTGAAAATTGCTCGACGCTGGTACTATAATAAAATGGGATTAGTAGTTCTGGAATAAAGAATTAATTTAAAAACTCTTGAAGGCAGACTATGCATTGTCCCAACGCACTACTGACACTAACTTTTGGGACTTTACTATGTCCGCCTTATCGTGACAATATTATGATCTACGAGTTGCTCGAAGATAAGGGTCAGCCGGGTCGCAATTCTCATCAATATATTCTCTGACTTCAGAGGTGTCCCAGACGAGTTCAGAGTCGTTTCGTTCTGTATTTGCACGACCGAAGCGATTTAGCAATTCTTGCTCGTCTGGT
Source organism: Candidatus Poribacteria bacterium (assembly GCA_028818995.1). Next base: position 652 of record JAPPMR010000650.1, read on the forward strand.
TCTGGGTTGTGTCCTACATCAAAGGTTTTTACACCTAAGAAAATCACATCCTCAACGAAATACGTTTGCGCACCTGATTTCCGCTGGGTAAGTCCCCTAACAGAATTTGTTATACCTATCTTTATAACATTTCCTTCTGGTAATTTGATAAAATATATCAGAGGAGTGTCTAAATTAATCTCCCAATTTTCCCCTTGAAATTCTACCGTTACAATATGAGAACGAACTCTCGGAGTATCTGGTTGAGGAGTAGGGTCTACTTCAGGAGTGGATTCTTCTTGAGGAGTAAGGTCTACTTCAGGAGTGGATTCTTCTTGAGGGGTAGGACTTACTTTAGGAGTAGGGTCTACTTCAGGAGTGGATTCCCGCTTCGGATGAAGTTTTCTATACGGAAAACGCCTAGCTTGATCAAGTAGAGGTTCAAGCTTTTCTTTCAATTCTTCCACGACAGCTTCTTCCTGACTCTCATCCCAATTAAATCTATCCTTTGCAAAACTAACCCCTGCACCTTCAATATGGAGTTCACCAAACAGACGTTGACTTTGCCCACTATTTGGACCTCCAAAAATCTCTGAAGGGAGATAGTTGTCAACTATTAAACGCTTTCTTCTAAATAGTGAGAAACCAGCCCCCCTTGCCACTCCCCTACCACGTAGTGCTGCAAAACCATTGACACCTATCCCTTGTATTTCAAAGTCTATCAGAACTTTCCATTCCTTTCTCGATTCTTCAGGAACATCGTCTATATGGTCATAGTTAGGCATCTCATTGTGATGTGGTGCGCTTAAAATGTCCGTGGCTTGTGGATAAGATAAAAGCTTGTTGAAACAATAAAGTTGTAGTTGTCCATCTCGAAGGAAGAGTCTATAAATGCTTGATAAATACTCCTGAATCCTCGTGTAACCCCTTCCGTAAGGTCTTTGGAGTAGGTTATCAAGTATAATGATTGTGGAGTGTGAATCAGGGTCAATTGCGTCGGATTTGACCTCTACCTCATCTGTCTCACTGTTCAAAATTTTAATCATATCACAGGATACTGTTCTTTGCACGGACTCGCCCAACGCTGTAGAACGAACATCCCAGTTATTCGCATACCAACACGCTGCTGCTTTCATTCCCATTCCAAATTCCGATAATCCAAGTGTTTTCTGTCGTCTCTCTCCAGTTGAGAAGGCTCGTTGGTAATTTTCTTCGCTAATACCACCTGCATTATCAGTAATATACAAAGCATCGTTTTCAAAAGCAATTTTAACTGTTAGTCTTGCTTCTTCCCCATCAATTGACTTAATTTTTTTCTCATTATCAAGAAAACTCTGGATTGAATTATCCACAAACTCTGCCAGTGCAAATGGCTGTTCATAACTCATAAAGCGCATATTATAGAGCATTCCGATAGTAGGACGCATATTAACGCTTGTTATCATTCTAACACCTCAATCTATTTAATGAGTGCTTTGGCAATTTCAGAAATAACCTTTACATTCACTGCATTTCCGAGTGCTCTGAAAGCACTCGTGTCTGTTTCGGGCAAATTTATATCATCATCTATACTTTGCAAACGGGCGCATTCGCGGCGGGTCAGATAACGCTTTTCCCAACCAATAATCGGAACTTGCGAGGTTGTAGCTACTAATGCCGGAATTTTCTCTGTTGTACTGACTCGAACCCCAGAATTCCTAAATTGAATTATCTGCTCCCAAATATCACGTATCTGCGTTTGACAATTCCATTCAAACCTCTGCCAAGTCGCCGGGAAGGTACCGATCTTTCGCTTCCATTCATCAAACCAATCTTTATGCTGTATATAGTGATCCCGATAGAACTGTCGGTTCCTTTCAATATACCCAACCTTCCACTTAGGAAAATAATCTTCTCCTCGTTTCGCGTAGGTTGGTAGACTTTCCCAAATTTCCTCATCCAATGATAGTTCGGAAAACTTTTTGCCATGATTTCCACGCCATCGTCGCAGCTTATCTATCCCATATGCTTCAGGAGTTTTTCTTTTGTACGGATAAGTAGCCCCGAATTCCCGCGACCATAGTGGAGAGGGGAGGACTATAGGATACGGAAAACGTTTAACGAAATCCTGCCAAAGTTCTAAACATTCTATTTGTTTTTCTGAAAGATAACGCGCATCAGGTGGATTCTCATCAAGAAAATCTCTAAGGTTTGACATAGCAGCATCAGAAAAAGTGGGTAAAAAAACTACATCTGACCGACTTCCCACAATAAATAACCTTTTCCGATTATGAGGTATTCCAAATTCGGTTGGCGAGTAAACATTGACATCCATGTGATACTTTACGCCTTGTAACTCAGTTACTGCCTTTCGCCATGTCTTTCCTTCATTATGATTTAGTACGTGCCTTAGTAAGTGAGGAGCATTCTCCAAAATAAAATACTTCGGTTTCTTCGCACTCAAAATTTTTACAATAAGACTAAAAAGGTCACCGTTCTCTGGGCATTCAAAACCTTTCAATTTGTGTGTGGGAGTAGCCTGAGAAAAGGGTTGGCAAGGAAATCCAGCACACAAAATGTCATGCGGAGGGATCTCACTGACTTTCACCTGACGTATATCGGTATCAGGTGGGATATCCCAATTCTGTTTGTAGAGTTGATTTAATGTTGGATTAATTTCGCATGCATAAACACATTTATGCCCTAAATCTGTTAGTGCTTGATGAAAACAACCCAAACCTGCGAAAAGATCAATAAATTTCATAAAAATGTATTAGGATATTTGGACGCACCTCAAAAACTCTGCCCGCGTTGAACTATCCTCGCGGAAGGCACCGCGCATGACATTCGTTGCCATCTTCGGTGCTTGTTTTTCGACACCGCGTGCCATCATACACAGGTGTTGCCCCTCCATCACGACCGCGACACCTC
>JAPPMR010000116.1 GCA_028818995.1 Candidatus Poribacteria bacterium
CTATTAGTGGTTTCGTCGCGATTCGGAGATCGCTCCTACAGGATTTTGAAATCGGCTTTCAAAGCCCTCCAACTATTTATGAGATAGGTTGTAGTTTTTATCATTAGTTAATTTCTTCTTTAGTCCCGTAGGGACGATATGTTTATAGAAAAATGTTGAATACCCTATCTTTAGTCCCGCTGAATGCCATACGCGCATTCATAGCGTTGATTTGGTAGGGACGATATGTGTATAACATAAATTGAATATGCGTGAAAAGAATACAAACAAATAGTTAACTAACACAAGTTGTTATTCTATCCCAACCTTAGCCTTTTCCATTATTTTTTCCCTGTCAAAATGGGTTGCATGTAGGTTTTCAAGTCATCCGAGCGTTTAAGCCAGTTGTGGAGGTGACTCGCGTATTTCTCTGGATTCTTTTTTGCTAACGATTGGAAAACGCCACGTTTTTGGGCATCAAAACGGAGGAATATCTTCCATGCGTAGCCTGAATTCTGAGAACGTTTTGCTTCAAAGTCAACATTGAATATTTTGACGGCTTTTGCGGTGGCATCACCCCACATACCGTCCGCTTCAACTCCTACGAGTTTCTGTATCTCCTTTACCGCTTCGCGTCCAACTAATGTAACAAAATCAGCATAAATCAGCTGGAGTGCTGGGTGGATGTCCCACGCGTGCCATTTATGCAGAGAGTCATAATAGAAACGTTTGATGACAGTTATATTGGCTTCCGGATCTTTTAAAGGATGGAGTTTGGGGTTACCTGCAAGCATTCCAACATATCTGGGTAGATGGCGGATATCACCCTGTTTGCTACGCCATATCTCCCATTTTTTCTGAGTGATACCAGCATAAGTGTTAGCATTATTGACACCCTCCTCGTGTCTGATAATAAACACGAGCGCGTGATCGTGGTCAATCGGGATACCGCTAAAATTTGTCAATAAGGCATAAACCGTAAAGAAAGAACAAACAGCAAAAAAAGGTTTAATCATTTTATTTTCCTATTTGAGATTTGAGGGTTTTAACCAATAATGATACAAAAACTGTCAGACTTCTAAACAACCTTGAACACAACAACGACCAAATGACATATATTTGTAATACTGATAACTGTAGCCTTAATTTACCGATGGAACCGGCGTTCCAATTCATCCCGTCCCATTTCAATGATGATAGGACGTGAATGTGGACAATTGAAGGGGTGTTTTGCCTCAGACAACTCGCGAATGAGGTTAATCATCTCTTTGGTGTCCAAAGTATCACCAGCTTTCACAGCAGAGCGGCAAGCGAGCGTTACCAAAGCATTATCAAGTGCTTCAGGTAACTCAATCTCGGTATGCGGTTGTTCGGGGAGCTTGTCAAGCAGGTCGGTAACAGTCTGAGCAGCAGTTCGGGTTGGCAACGGTGCTGGGATTGCCCGAATTAGAATAGTGTTTGCACCGAATTCTTCTAACTCAAACCCGATTTTCTTGAAGATTTCCTCATGGACTTTGAGAATAGCAACCTGTTGCGGTGTAGCTTCAAGCGTAACAGGCAGCAGTAATATTTGCACCGGGATACCGTCAGTTTTCATCTGATTGACGAAACGTTCATAAAGCACCCGCTCAGCGGCAACGTGTTGATCAATGAAGAAGATTTTATCTTCTCCCTCAGCAACAATATAGGTCTTAAACAGGTTCGCCTTCAGTTCAACATTCTCAAAATCAAGCAACTTAAGCATCGCCCCTTCAGGGATCGTTTGTTGTGGGGGTTGCACAACAGTTCTGGGAACTTCAGGAGTAGGTTTGATGTTTTCGTCCACTGTGGGTTGTGTCTCAAGCGATTCAGACTCAACTTTTTCCGTTGAAACATTTTCTGATTGTGGTGCCTCAATAGATTCTACTGTTTTACCTGTGGAAAAAGTCCGTTGTGGGCGGGGTTGTGGCGTAGGGATTTGTTGCGGTGTGCTGGTCACTTTATTGTCTACTTCAACTTCTTCAGTAGATGTAGGCTGAGTTTCAATCTTTGGAATAAATTTCTCTTTGTGGATAACGTTGCGGATCATTCGGACAATGCCGCTGAAAATCGTCCGTTCGTTACGAAACCGCACCTCAATTTTGGCAGGATGAACGTTAACATCAACAGTATCAGGTTCAAGTGTAAGGAAGAGTAAGGCGACCGCCTGCCGATCCTTCTGAATAGTTGTACCGAGTGCCTCTTTTAGTGCTGCCCCGAGCATTTGACTGCGGATGGGTCGCTGATTCATAAAAAAAAGTTGATATTCTCGGTTCGGTTTCGTAAAATCAGGTTTTCCGAGTAAACCAGAGAGTTTAAAATCTGGCAGTTCCTCATCAAATTCAATCAGGTTATCAGCAAATTCTTTGCCATATAGAAGACGCGCACGCTCCAAGTTCGAATCACAAGCGCGGACATCCAAAATCGATTTGCCGTTGTGCGATAACGAAAAATGTATTTTCGGATGTGCTAACGCAGCCCACGTTACCTGCTTTATGATATGGTTGATCTCAGTCGTGTCAGTTTTGAGAAATTTGAGACGTGCAGGCACATTGTGGAAAAGATTATTAATGGATATATGTGTACCGGGTGAACATCCGCTCTCTTCAACCGAACGGAAAACGCCGCCTTCAACGTTAATTTTTGTTCCCTGAATGGCATCAGCCGTACGAGTGAGGAGTTCAAACTGAGATACAGAGGCAATACTTGCCAACGCCTCACCACGGAATCCGAAAGTATGGATTTTTTCAAGGTCTTCAATGCGGCTCACTTTACTTGTAGCGTGACGTTCTAAAGCGAGCAGTGCGTCCTCACGTTCCATGCCACTGCCATTATCAGAAACGCGGATGAGTCGTTTTCCACCCGCTCGAATTTCAACTCGGATACTTGTGCTTTCAGCATCTATCGCGTTTTCTATGAGTTCTTTGACAACAGACGCGGGGCGTTCAACGACTTCACCCGCTGCAATTTTATTAGCCACATCTGCTGAGAGTATTTTGATTTTTGGCATGTTTTTTGCCCTATTTTTTTACGCGGGCTATCTCCATCACATTGAATTTATGTGTTTAATTTAGCATATTCAGAGGGGAATGTCAAGGGCAATAAAATCACTGTCAGAGGTATGTAAAGTTTTAAGATAATACTTCTTTTCTATTGTAGGAGGGTTTTCAACCCCGATTTTGTAAGTCTCAACCTGTAAAATCGGGTTGAAACAATTAGGGTCTACAACCCTGGGTAGGCGCGTTTTGTAAACGCGCCGTTAAGCAACCTTTAGCACAGATAGAGGCACGTTTACAAAACGCGCCTACCTTAGGTAATAAATCGGGATTAGTTGGAAGCAAGTTACAAAACTTGACAGATGGAAGTTGCCCTTTTACAATTAAGACAGAGGAAAATAGATGAAATTTGCACCAGATGATTTCATTGTTGAAGAACTACCGCTTTATGAACCTTCTCAGGTAGGAAATCATACATATATCGCAATACGAAAACGAAATCTTAGCACGATAGAGACGATAAATCAAAT
>JAPPMR010000006.1 GCA_028818995.1 Candidatus Poribacteria bacterium
CGATAAAGATGTGCCGATGGGTGATGTGATTGATATGCGAAATAAGTTCTGGAAAATCGTCTCAAGCAAGTCAAAAGTGTTAGCCGTGCTTTGTGGGGATGAACATAACTACAGCCGGACTTTGATTGATTCAACAATCAATCCAGATTTTCAGTTTCCTGTGTGGCAGATTATCAGTGGCGGATGTGGAGCCCCTTATTACGTCCAAGACAAATCTGTGCCGTGGGTTGACAAGGTTAAAGCCTTCACGATTGATAAACACTTCTGCTTGTTCTCGGTTGATGGGACTCAAGTAGGGTTGGAAGTCTACAATGATAGCAGTCAGCTATTAGACAGTATAGACAATTTAACAACGATTCGGTAGTTATGATTCAAACTTTCGTATAATATGACAGAATCTATTCCCAGATTTGTCAAATTTTCGTAACATTTCGTTGTTATACTTTAATAAGGTATTGAGCAGGAGGATAGTAAATGTTAAAAAAAAGTTGGATCAATTATGCCATCATAAGCATACTTGTGTTTTCAGTATTCGGTTTTGTTTTTCACGGTGATTCATCTGATAATAAGAGGATAAACGGGACGCAAAGTGAATCGGGACAGCGTATCATCAAAAACAAAGGTTCTGACACAATGGTAAACTTAGCGCAGGCGTGGGCAGAAGCATATAGAGGTGTTGCTGACACCGTGTCTGTTGAGGTATCAGGAGGCGGATCGGGAACGGGTGTTGCCGCATTGATCAATGGCACGGTTGATATTGCAAATTGTAGCCGACAAGTGAAAGACAAGGAAAAGCAACAAGCTTTAAAAAACACAGGCAAAGAACCCATTGAGTTTATTGTTGGGTATGACGCGCTTGCTGTTTATGTACATAAAGAAAATCCTTTGGAGCGAATTACCATTCCGCAGCTCGCAGATATTTATGGTGAAGATGGTGAAATAATCACATGGGATCAGCTCGGCATAGCAAATTCTGGATGCAAAAGTGACAAAATTATCCGAATCAGTCGTCAGTCAAACTCTGGAACTTACTTCTATTTTAGGGAAGCACTTTTTGGTAAAGCGCGCGACTTTGAACTTGGTTCCTTGGACTTACACGGTTCTAAAGACGTAGTGGAAGTTATCGGGCGAACACCCTGTGCTATCGGCTATAGCGGGATGGGATACGCAACTGATCATGTCAAGATGTTAAAAGTTGCAACTGCTCCCGATGAACCGTCCTACGCACCGAACTTGGAGAACGTTATTGCCAAAACCTACCCAATTGCGCGTCCATTGTATATGTATTCCCTCGGAGAACCTACGGGGGAAGCGAAAGCATATCTGGATTGGATTTTATCTGCAGAGGGACAAAAGATTGTTGAAGAACTTGGCTTTGTACCGTTAGAGAGCAATTAAAGGAACATTCTGTATAAAATGAATTTTTTTCAAATTTGTTTCTCTTTTAAAGGGAGAATCAACAGAGCAGCATGGTGGCTGCTGAATTTACCGATCTTTGTCATCTTTGCAATTTTCGTAATTGCTTACAATTTTCCTACCAAAATATCACTCGGATTTATTCCATTATTAGTCCTTGTTTGGGTGCATTTAGCTGTTACAGCAAAACGTTGGCACGACAAAGACAAGTCAACGTGGTGGGTACTGTTTCATTTTATACCACTAATTGCCATCTTTTTTGTGATGTCAGCACAGCTATCTTCTGGATGGTGGACAGTAATTCATCTAATCGCAATAATCAATGGACTCTGGACAATCATTGAATTAGGTTTTACTAAAGGCACAGAAGGTACTAATCAGTTTGGATCAGACTCAGAAACCTCCTCCGAAGCTGTAATTGATGTATATATTAGTTTATGTGGAATCAGTGCAATAATTTTTGTTTTTGGCATCTTTTTCTTTGTCTTTAAAGAAGGGGCAGGATTCCTCTTTAAAGGTTTAAATTTATGGGAGTTTCTAACAAGTGATGAGTGGTATCCAACATCTCAAGCAATTAAGGAAAGTTCAACCCTTGGAGAACCTGAAATAAATAAAAGGTACGGCACATTCGCTTTGATTCTGGGAACTTTCAGTGTAACCGCCTTAGCGATGTTAATTGCCGTCCCATTTGGTCTTGGCGCTGCGATCTTTGTGTCAGAATTCTGTAGTCCAAAGTTGAGAGAGACATTCAAGATCGTTATCGAATTCCTTGCTGCGATCCCATCAGTTGTTTGGGGATTCATCGGATTAACGGTGATGAATCAATTGATTATCGCGGTTTTTGATGCGCCAATTGGTTTAACGATGTTAAACGGCGGTATCATGCTGGCACTTATGAGTGTACCGATTATCGTTTCCATCGCAGAGGACGCGCTGAAAGCAGTTCCGGATTCCTACCGTGAAGCAGCAGAAGCACTCGGCGCGACTCGATGGCAAGTAATTTATCGCGTTCTTTTACCAGCGGCGAAAAATGGGTTATTGGCAGCGGTTTTACTCGGCGCAGCCCGGTCTATCGGCGAAACGATGGCAGTTTTGATGGCAACGGGCCATTCAGTCAACATACCGTCTGGACCTCTCTCTTGGATTCGTACACTTACAGCAACAATTGCGGCGGAATTAGGAGAAGTCGCAAGGGGTGATGAGCATTATCAGGTATTATTTATTATCGGTATTCTACTTTTTTCTATCACGTTTGTGGTGAACCTCATCGCAGATTTGGTTATCAAAGGCATTCGTCAAAGTTAATACATGTAGTATAAAGGAATATATGAATAGCAATACAGACATATCACCAGAATTGATGTTTACGGAAACAGACATCGGAAGGCGAAACCGATTTATAGAAAACGTTGTCAAAATCTTCTTCCTCATCATGACCTGTCTGATGATTCTGCCGTTACTCCTAATTATCGGATACCTTTTCTATAAAGCCCTGCCGGTTCTGTCTCTTGAATTTCTGTTCACGAATCCGAAGGATAACATGCGTGCTGGCGGTGTATGGGCACCGTTCCTTGGAACAATATATCTGGTTGTGGTTTCGCTATTAGTCGCAGCACCGATAGGTGTATTCGCAGCGGTATATCTTAACGAATATGCACGTGATAATTGGTTTACACGAATTGTGAACTTGGCGGTAGTTAACCTTGCAGGCGTGCCAAGTATTGTGCATGCATTGTTCGGTGTGGGAGCATTTGTGCTGTTTGCTGGTTTAGGTGAGTCTATTTTAGCAGCGTCGCTCACATTAGCAATTATGACGCTTCCTGTTATTATCGCCAGCACAACTGAGGCACTCAAAGCAGTACCGATCTCTTTCCGAGAGGCATGTTGGAATCTGGGGGCGACACGCTGGCAAACAATCAGACGAATTGTGTTACCAAATTCAATTAGTGGTATTCTAACAGGTGTTATTTTACAAGTATCTCGTGCAGCGGGTGAAACAGCACCGATTATGTTTACAGGAGCAGTATTCTATAAAGCTATTGCAGAAGGAAACCCTTTGGCATATAATATAACAGACCAGTGTATGGCACTTTCATTACAC
>JAPPMR010000386.1 GCA_028818995.1 Candidatus Poribacteria bacterium
CTTGTACCCTGTTCAATTGCGTGTAAACTGCATTGCAAACTCCAGTGTCATGCCCGAAAACCGTGTCCGTGTTGAAGAGTTCGCATCATTCTTCGATTGTGATTTCTTTGAGAGCCCTGAAGAAATGTTCAATACACCTAAGCTGAAGTTAGATGGCGTTATCATTGTCTCAGACGAGATGGCAAGCGTGCCGCGCGCCCAACTCATTGAATCTGCACTTGCTGCGGGTATCAATGTCTTGGCTCCGACCCCGCCTGGCTCTTTAGAAGAGGGGCTCCACCTTGCTGCAGCATCAGAAAAATATCAACGGCTTGTTATGACAGGAACAAGGTTCATATTTGGTAGGTGTATTCAGGAAATCTTACGTATTGTCAGTGATTCCGGGTTCGGAATTATTCAGGACATGCGGTTCTTGCTCGGAATCGGACGCGTGCCGTATTTAAACGACTTGTTGAAGTTTGGAGACTCGCATTTCCAGATTGTTTTTGAGATAGTCCGCCGGCTCTTTGTAGAATATACGGTGTTGCCTGAAGAAGCGACCGTAATGGTTTCTAAAAATGGAGCACCGAACATCGCGTGCACTATCAGATTTCCGCAGGGCGCACTTTGTACGTTCTGCCAAACCTCTAATCGTCAATGGGGAAACGACTCGTATCATAAAATTGAAATTACTGGTGGTGCCTCCTACATCTGGAGCGACCTGCAGACTTGGAAATGCTTCTCCACAGAGAATACTTTTAGGATGGGCGGCGGAGATGAGGAAATTTCGGCGAATATACAAGGCTCCTCCGGTCAACTTAACGAGTTCTGTTTAGCTATTGAAGGCAATCGCGAACCTTATGCGGGCACGCTCCGGAGTACTTTGCCCGCTCTATGGTTCCGAGAAAGATTACAAGACTGTATCGAACATGGACAGACGAGTCTAAAACTGAGTGAAATTCGTGCTAACTCAGATGCTGAGATTCAACGCCTGACATCTCAGCTCGATGTTGATCCACAGAACAGAGAATACCGACATCAGAAGGCACTGCTCTTAGGTAAACGTGGTGATTTCTCCTTAGCACTTGCTGAGTACCACCAAATCCTGTGAATTCGCCCAGGTACCGAACAAGCGAGAGATTTCTGGAACCAATGTTTACAACGGTGATTTTCATCAAAACGCAAGGAAAACAAAATGAGTGAGAAAACCGCGACTCAGATGCAGAACGTTACCAGGGATATTATCGGTGAATCAGCACAGATGCAAGAGGTCTTTCGCGCCGTAAACTTAGTCGCTCCTACAGAAGCAACTGTTCTCATCACGGGTGAAACAGGGGTTGGCAAAGAGATTATCGCGCAAGCCATTCATGACAAGAGTTCCCGTAAAAATAAGCCGTTCAAAGTAATCAACTGTGGCGCGTTTTCGCCAGAACTCATTCAAAGCGAACTCTTTGGACATGAAGAAGGGGCTTTTACCACTGCTATTCGGAAGCATCACGGTATATTTGAACAAGCAAACGGCGGCACCTTGTTCTTAGATGAAGTCAGCGAGATGTCGCCTGAAGTCCAAGTGAAATTTCTGCGTGTACTGGAGCAGCAAGAATTTTCACCGGTCGGTGCAGAAGAAATCATCGAGGTGGATGTCCGAGTGGTCGCGGCAACAAACAGGAACCTTAAAACCGCAGTGAGTAGAAAAAGATTTAGAGAAGATCTCTATTATCGACTGAACCTTTTTCGGATTCAGATTCCACCGCTCCGTAACAGGCGTTCGGATATCGCGCCTTTGGCGCATGATTTTGTCGCCCAATTAAGCAAAGGTTACAATAAATTCGTCACCGATATAGCCCCAGAGGCGATTAGATACCTTCAAAACATTAATTGGTACGGTAATGTGCGAGAGCTCAGAAATGTCATAGAAACCGCACTTATCTTTGCAGAGAGCGAAGAACTAAAAAAAGAGGACATCGAAACAGCAGTAGAAAACCTAAATGAGCCTGACGAACACCCAGATACTCACGCAGAAGAATTTAGAGATTCATTCTCTGGCGAAGGAGACCCTTCACAAGAACCTAATGGGGATTCGCATATAACACCTGAAGATACCAGGGATAGATTATGGGAGCTCATCCAGACCGGAACAATGTCCGAGATAACCTCCTATATTAGCCTTATGCGGTATGAGGCAGAAATTCCTCACTATTCCAAACGGGAAATTGCTGAACGGCTCCAAATATCTGTGCCGACCTTGGATAAATATTGTGCCTTGGCTGAGGAAAACACTTAAAAAAGTCGATACCCTTCCCCGAAAACTTACCATCTGTCTTTCCCCACTTATTACCCTACTTATTAATTGTGTAGAACCCTCCGAATTCACATATCTGAATAGGGACCAACTTTGGCAAAACCAAAATTTTTTGTCTTCACAAAAAATTTGGTGCGCATCACAAAAATTTTTGCGTCTTTACACGGCTTAGCGAAACGGGATCTCATTGGGTTTAGAATCAATACAATGTTAGAAACCCTGATTTTACAAGGTTGTATCATACCTAAACCTGTAGAACCCGCAAGGATACTCAGAAGATTGCGAGAATTGGCACAGTTTTTGCAAATTACCCATGCCAATAGGAAAGGTAGGGGAACCTCGCCAAACAAAATCCTGATCGTAGGAAAGGCGCGAAGAATATTGGCTATCCTTCAAAATTTGTTGGATGGCGACTTCGGTTCTCACAAAGATTGGGTTAATAATAAAAAAGTTGTGGTATTTTATTTCAATTTTTACTATAATATCTTTTGGCATCCGTAAAATCCAATATGGGTGGTTCGGCGAGTGTGCAAGACTCCCGAACCGCGGCACTGCCAAGGGTAAGTTGCCAGTGCGTGTTTAAGTATATCACATATCTCATCTGATATGTCTGATATTTTAAGCAGCGTCGTAATTTTTACGTGTCTTTTTTTGAAGACTCAGGCATAATTACGAATGGACGCAGGAGACGGATTGCCGGGGTAGTCCCGCTACCTTCCGTCTCCACCCATCTGGCAATTGGGTATGCGTCTGAGACGACAACGTCCAAATACCCCAATTCTTCTGGTTCCCTGATAGTGAACTCTATCCTTTGCAGTCGCGCGCTGCGTGGCGGAAATCATTTTTTCTGTGTTTCAGGACAGCAGCGTGTGTCAAGAACAAGTACCTCGCCTTAATGAAGATTATAGTAAAGCCGAAAAATATGTAGACAATTGGTCAGCGAACCAGGGAAACACCCAAGCAAACCCCCTACGGGTTCGGTGCCTGCGAGAAAAATCGGAAGATTAATAATTTACTATTTAATATTGATTAGTTAGATATAGACTTTTTGTTTTCTAATTTAATAAAAGGAAAAGTAGACTTATTATAATTAAATTATAATTAAACGCGCTGTTTGTAAATTCCATGACTTCGCAGCTTCCTCGCTGGCGAGGTTTCAAACCTCGCCAGCGGCGTGTAGTAGTCGCTATTCCTAAGAAAATTGCGTAAGTCCTAAATTCATAGGATATTCT
>JAPPMR010000396.1 GCA_028818995.1 Candidatus Poribacteria bacterium
CTGTAATGCTGACACTTCACCCGCTGCGTGTGCCTCAGCATCTGCTAATGCAACGGGAACAAAAGCACCTAACAACGTTAACTCGCGTGCTACAAGTGCGTCTCGGAGTTGTGCGGGGTCAGTCGGCATAAAACCCCAATCTCCCAATTCGGTGCCGCCATACCCGATGGCGTGCATCTCGTCTAATACTTGGGTGTAGTCGGGGGATTTGCCTTGTAGGTCGAATTCAAGGACACCCCAGGAACATGGGGCATTTGCAATTTTCATAATGTTATTGTGTTTCTTCTATGACTTTCTTGAAATCTTCAATGAAATGTTCGAAAAGTTTGACGTTCTCGTTCTCTTGAAGGTCTTCTTTTGTTAGGACGTAGGTGCCATCAAGCTCTGCTTCAGCAATGATGCGTTCTTTCCTTGCGGGATCTGCCTTCGTCAAAAGTTTATCTGTATCAGGTGTAATCAGATAAACTTTGATGTGTTTTGTATCTTCATTTGCTAAAAGTTTAAATTTCCAATAGCTCGTTTGAGCAATTCGTTCTCTCAAAGATGTTTTGCTCGAAACAATAGCAATAACGTGAGAATCTTCAGGATTGTAAATCACAATGTCAGCATCAGGCAAACGCACCCCAAATTCTCCGTAATAGATAACTAAATTTTCTTTAACTTGCCTTAATTCTTGGGATAAGTTTTGAGTATTTGTGTTCTCTAATTTATCACCGTTAACCACCTTGAACCCAAGTATTTCAATTGAATCTGTGATAATATATTGAATCAATTTTTGAAAGTGCTTTCCCTTAAATGAACGCCAACTTTGCCCCTTATCTTTTTTCGGATGATTTGCAGTAAGGTAAGCATAACGGAGTTCTTTTGCCTCATCCAAGAGTTCATGCATGTATTTGTAGGCTTCTTCACCTCTTCTCTTTTTCATTCTGTTATACAAATTTTTTAAATCTTCGAAATTTTCCAATGTAATTTCCTTAGTTGTTTTCTATCAGTTGTTTGAAATCCTCAATGAAATGTTCAAATAGTTTCACCTTATCGCTTTCTTCTATATCCGCTTCCGTCAGTACATAAGTCCCGTCAAGATCGATCTCAACTATAGCACGTCCTTTTTTCGGAAGGTATGTTGTTGTTAATGTACCATCTTCGTCAGGGGTGATAAAGTAAACTTTAATATGTTCTGTGGTTTCATCTGCCAATAATTTGAGTTTCCAATAACCTGTTTGAGCAATCCGCTCACGCAACGTAACTTTACTTGATATTACAGCGATTACTCTCTGGTTCTTTGGATTGTATATCACAATATCAACATCGGGTAAATGCAATCCAAATTCTCCATAGTCAATTGCTAAATTTCGCTTAACTAAGCGCAATTCGTACGGTAGATTTTTGCTCTGTTCTAATTTATTTCCATTAATCACCTTCATACCGAGGGCTTCTATTGATTCCGTGATAATATGTTGGATTAATTTCTCAAAATTTTTCCCTTTGAAAGCCCGCCAGCTTTGTTCATGGTCACCATCAGATCTGTCTCTGAAAAAATCCTGCTTATGCCGTTCTTTAGCATCCTGTAAAAGTTGGGAAACCGATTTGTATGCATCCTCACCATCTTTCAATTGCACTTCGCTGTACATATCTTTCAAATCTTCAAACTTCATGATTATCTATTCCTTTAATCCGACAACAATATATTCCGTTGGATACGCTTGGGAATCTGCCTTATCTTTGCTGGCAAATCTACCTGTTTTTTCATCTCTCGTCTGAGGTAGAATCTTCAACGGGATTTCTCGTTTAATTAACTTGTCAAATTTAAACCCTGAGTGTTGCAAAGAATCAGCAAATGCTTCTGCATTTAAAATGTCAACTCCTCGTAATTTGGTGTTGCCAATGACATAACAACACCTGCCACCCGGTTTTATTATTCTAAAACTTTCGTTGAAAACCTCCTGCATGTCAATGTAGAATGCTTTGATTTCTTTTGCTTTATTTTTATTTTCTTGCTCCATTTCATCAACGATCTTGACAGCAATTTGACTCTTTAGAGACTTGTGTTCGTAATACTTATAGGAAGTGCCAATAAACTGTTTTCTATATTCTTTTAGGTCGCCAGCTAAATCCAACCAGAGTGTTGAGAGTTGATGTAGATCGGCATATTCGTAACTTGTTACATACGGACTTGAACTTACAATTAGATCAACACTATCATCCTCAACAGGTTGTTCTTTCGCACAACCATATCTGAGTTTTAGGTGACTATCAGGATTCTCTTTAACATGAGAAGGGACAACATTGTATAATTGAGAATTCCCTTTTATCATTTTCAAAAGGTGTCTTTTGAGTGCATCATAAGGAGGAGTCGAACGCTTATTGAAATCGCGTGTTGGCTTAGTGCTACTTAAACTCCATATTGAACAAGTTTTTAGGACATGACTAAAAGCAACTTTGAGAAAGGGTTTAATCACTGGATCATCTTCCCTACGAATTATAGCAAGGATTCTCCCAAGTTCATCTCGTACTGATTCTTGAAACCAATAGTCTATTTTTTCTAAATGTCTTTCAGGAATATAGGGTTCTATCTGTCTTTTTGAAAAAATGCCTACATTATTACTTAAACTAAATATTTGCTCCAAAAAACAACTAACTTTTTT
The DNA here is from genome assembly GCA_028818995.1 of Candidatus Poribacteria bacterium. The sequence goes on from JAPPMR010000396.1 coordinate 2,646, forward strand.
CTCAAGATAATTGGGACAAATTGCTTTCGCTTTCACTTCGGTCATTAAGTATGCAATACCATTAATATCTGTTCCACTTGCATGAAATCCGCGCGATATCGCGCTAACAATGGTCGTGCCACACCCCATAAAAGGGTCATTAACACTTGCAGTTTCATTTTTTATGTAAGCGTCCATCAACTTTTCAACAAGTTGCGGAATAAACTTGGCGGGATAGCGGTGGTAACCATGCGTCCATTTTCCCGTGTCTGATGGCTTACACTCGCTGAATGACCAATCTTTATCAATAGGTGTTCTATCAAACCATTCAAGGATATCGTCTGGTGACATGAAATGGCCCCATTTTTGTTCGGGTGGAAAAATCTATATATCTTAAAAACAAAAGAAAACCGTAACTTCTTAATAAACGTCTCAGTGAGCGTAATTGTTTCGGAGAGATACTTAACTTATGCAGCTTGCCCTCGGATACCATCAACACTCTCAGGTGTATAGTATCTGTCAAAAAGCACGTCTGAAATTTCCCCGACTAACATAGGGAAACTCTTAGATATCTCACAGTCATTTACAAAATAATGTAAATCTCCAATCGGTGCGCGAGGACAAAGCTCTTTGTGGTAATCAATGTAATAATTTACCATTATGTTTACAATCGTTTTAATAGGTAAAAATTCATTTTTCCTAATATGCTCCTCAGCCGTGCGGTTAAGGGCAGCTCGCCAAGGACCAGAACGATTAAGAGGATTAAAAGGTTCGGATTTATCTGCTAACACACTTTCTGCAGCTGTAATAATTTTTTCATGCGGGATTGTGTCCGCAATTGCTGTTGCTATCTCGTTGAAAGTCATTTCTGGATGGATAGTCAATGTAT
>JAPPMR010000222.1 GCA_028818995.1 Candidatus Poribacteria bacterium
TTCGCCAACGTTCAGATTAAGCGCGTGCTTTGTGGCGGCATAGATGCTATCGCGTGCTCGCATATCTTCAAGATTGAGAGGTAGGCAGAAATGCACATCATTCGATGGTTGTGGAGACGCATAACCGGCAGACGAGAAGCAACCACAGATAAACGCAGATATACACAGATAAAAGGCAAAAGGCGAAAAACAACCAACACACAGGCAGACTACTCTCAGGGCTTTTGGGCGGATGGCTCTAAGCGCAAAAGACAAGAGACTGGGCAACGCGAAAAAGCACGCGCTTAACATACCTGAGGATGGGAAACGAAGAATGGATTTTTTCATCGGTTTGTGATCCTTTAATACGTTGCCGATTTATACGGATACGTCAAAAGCAAGAATCGCCAATAATTATTCTCTGTTTGCGCCAAGTTTACGAGGCAGTGAAAAATTCAGGCTCCATGGTTTAATCAATCGCAAAGTTGGGACAGTAGGATTTGTTGGGCTATGTGCATCTGCGATAGGGAAATGTCCAACAAATATACCGGTGAGCATATTTGCCATGAGATTCCGCCTTCATAAACTCATCCCAAACGTGCTCCGGTACTTCGGAGTATTCATAGACTCCGCCACGATGAAACTTAATATACATCTTTCTGGTATGGGGGTTGTATCCTGCAGATGCAATATTTGATGATTTCACAAATACTTCTTGTTTCATCGATTGAAGTTATTGACTGAGCAATGGAACTATTTTGGGAATACACTGCGTTCAAGAAGTCCACAGATCGCAGATGACCATTTGACCGCGTCATAGGCAGTCTGACGAAGAGCTGGCTTTGAACCATGGGGATCGCCCATAGTGCGGCGGAGTACTTGGAGAGCCTGTGCTGCATGGTTAGACGCCTTCTTCATTTCGTCAATAAGGGCAGAAGCATCGTCGGGCTTCATACCAATATCCACAAATTCCCGTTCCATGTTCTCAAATACGCACAACCGTTTGAAAGCAGTGTTCACCTTGGTTTGAAATGAAGCATGTCCCGGATCACCCAGATCATGCTTCTCATAAATGGCTTGCGTCACCAGGTCCACTGCGCCACAGGCCGATGTGATAGCACCACTGTAATCACCTTCAATAAGCCGAGACATTGCTCGACCAATCTCAGTCGCAGCAGATGGTGGGATAAACTGGGCTTCTCTTGCATCGAGTTCCTGTACGGGGACGAAGTTGCCATCTATAAACTGATAACCATGACTGCCCAGAATATCTTGGGTACTGGCGTCCAATTCAGAATTTTGCCCTGTAAGCCGCTCAGCCAGAATACGTAAGGCTGTCTCTTGGACAGATTCGCTCATTTGCCCGAATAGCTGATCCACTGCTGGCATGACCTCGGATCTACTTCCAACACCGCTACGTGCTTCGGCTTTGGCTGTGATCTGAGAAACATCAAACCCTGCTGCCGCTACTGTATTTCTGATATTCTGAACTGATAGATTATAGAGTTCGGAGCGAAGGGCACCGAATAGCCGTGTCTTATCTTCCTTTGATAATGGCATGGGGTTCCTCCTGTAACAATTTAGATATCTGGGCAGGCGATTTAAGATTGTTGACTCATATCATCCGGATCAATGGGAGTACCATTAGACAACTTAGATTTTATTGCCATTTCAAGATTCCAGAGCACGACGATCACCTTTCCAAATCTATCCAATATTGGGCTATCATCACCTAAAAGGGCTTTCAGTTCACCTTCAAGTGACTCAGCCTTTGACCAAAAATCTGAAATAATTTTGAGTGCTTCTTCTTCTTTTGGTTTTTCTGCTTCAGCCTGCATCTCTAATAACATTTTGAAAAGTGAGATAAGGTTCTCAACAATCACATCGCGAGATAGTTCATGTTCTTTAGAATATCTGTTGAGCAAACGCAAAACTCCTTTACTAATGACAAATGTTTTTCTCGTCTGCTTTGTAGAAATGACTTCTGGATTTTCTTTAGCGGTTTTAATTGCAACATCAACGAAATTCTCGTTAGAACACATGAGATCGAAAATTTCTTTGGGTTTAAGATTATTTTTCTTGATTAGCCAATCCATTGCATTGTTACTGCTATTGCTCAATTTGAATGTGGTACGCACGGACTGTTTGTCTGTCTGTGATACCCGGTCCAGATTCCTAAAAACTTGAATGATCTGTTTTTTCATAACGATTTCTCCTATCTGCAAGTAAGTGAGAAATGTGTGATTACGTGTCAAAACAAGATACTAAAGACAGAAATGGATGTCAATATATTTTTGATGTATTTTTATTTTATTTTTATATTTAGTAATCAAAAACAAAAATCTACATCTTTTAGAATCGATCTTTTTCCGCGGATAAAAAAATACCGCCCTCCCGATATAGGAGAGCGGCATAGAATGGGCTGGTGCGATGGACCTGCGCTTGTATGCTTCACATTTCAAAAAATCTCGGTGCTTGCCAGAGATTGAGATGTAGATCACAGCGGATTATGCAAATGCAGCGACTGCTACGGCGCGTTTGGTCGCAATGCCTTCTCGCTCGCGCTTAATGCGATCAACCTCATGCAGGGTTTGTGCTGTCAAATAGCTCTCGCCACAATGGGGACAACTCATCACAGGCACATCTTCGATGACAAGAAGTGACGCGCCTTTTCCATAACTACGTGAAACATAACGCTGACGCACTCCCGATTTCCCACATATATCGCACACCATGGCTTGACTCCTTATTGTTTTACGCGACATAAATAGTAATGATAACCAATTTTCCACTTAAACTCAGCTTGGTCACAATAATGACGACATTCGAACCCTGTGTTTGACCTTCTACGAGATATTTCCACTCGCCTGTCCGATAGTCTTTCTGTCTCTCGATTATTTCCCCAGTGAGCAGAATGTGTTCTACGTCAAAAATGGTTAGTCCGTCATCATCCATTTCCTCTTCGGCATGGATTGACATCACATACTCAAGCGTCCGAACTTTTTGTTGAATTCGTCTGAGAATCCGATCAAACATAGGCGATCATCTCGTAGATATTTCTTAACTCCGCTCATAAACCAGAGCTTGATCGATATCTTCTCGTTCGAGATAGGGATAGGCTTTCAGAATTTCCTCATGTGACCGACCGGCAGCCAGAAGCCCCACGACAGTTCCAACCGTCACCCGCAGTCCTCGAATACATGCCTTGCCGCCCATAACTGCGGGATCGAAGGTAATCCGTGTCAATTTTTCCACGCGCTATCTCCCTCCATATCCGTATCATCGGAGATAAAAACGATTCCTCAGAAACAAAAAATGTAGGTAACAACGCGATATTGTCAACCGCATTTCAAATTTCACTTTGACAAAAACTAACATATTTGATATGTATGTAAAATAAGTCTGAAATAAGACGCGGGATATAAGTAGTCTTCCCGTGCCTCCTCAAATCCGCTCCAGCGCACGCGCCTCGATCCAGCCACCGAGGCCAGAACGCAGGCGCACCAGCAACCACCTACCTTCAACGCG
>JAPPMR010000090.1 GCA_028818995.1 Candidatus Poribacteria bacterium
ATTTAATAAGACTGAGATGGCAGAGATTTATCGTCGGATTTCCCGTTTACGGTAATAGAAATATAGGATGCATATTATTACGCGAAAACGACTAAACGAGTTCGTTGAACTAAAAGATAAGACTGCTAAGCCAGCACTTGACCGTTGGTACAGAAAAATGAAGCAAAACACGTTTCGTACACCTCATGAACTACTGCAGATGTTTCCATCTCATGCAGTGGATCAAGTCGGTAAGTTTACAGTCTTTAACATTGGTGGTAAAACCGCGGCACGCCTAATCACTGCTATACACTATAACAGACAAAAAGTCTACATTCGTAATGTCCTAACACATGCCGAGTATAAGGCAGGAAAATGGAAGGAGTGACCCATGATAAAAGAGCAACAGATTAAAGAGAGTTCAAACGGGCTATCGGTACTACAAAAACTTGAACCATCAACTCCAAATACTGTGTCTGTCTCTCTACCCATAATAACTGCCGTGAAAAATCTGATTGAAGCAGTTGGTGAAAGTGAGACTCATCTCTTTGCCTCATTGACGGACGGTGATTACCAAGAACTTGTGAAAATCTTAGATGACCTGATTGATGTGGTTGGTGAAGATGAGAACCACTTGTTAGCTGCAGTGATGGATTTCATCAGTATCCTTATTGAGAATTATGAAAATGAACACGTTCCAGAACTAATGGAGGTACAAGTGTAAAACAATGCCTATTTTTAGATTAGAAGGTGACGAAATATCTAACGCTAAACTCGTCATTGCACAAGAAACTAACTTGGAACTTGAAAGTCATCTTGAAGATTGGCTTGAAAATAGTCCTCGTGTCCTTTCCCAGGATACTATTCTCTGGATTGGCAGACAAACAAGTGCCACAGATGAAGACGGAACCATCTATTCTGACCTATTTGGGGTCGATTCTCAAGGGAACCTTGTTATTGCTGAACTGAAAAAAGGACGTACTCCGCGCGACATAATAGCGCAATTGCTTGATTATGCGGCATGGGCGGATGACCTTTCAGAATACCAAATTCGTGAGATAGCTGAAGCTTACTTTAAAGATCGCGGTGTGTTTCAAGGGAAAACCTTTGATGATGCCTTCAGGGAGGTATTTGACAGACCTGAAACCGAGGAACTTCCTCCACTTAATCGCTGTTTGCGCTTGTTTATAGCTGCAGAAGAAATTCCATCGCGGATAGAGCGTGTTTGCCGATTTCTCAGGACTTCGCACGGCATGGATATCAGCTGTATAGCTTTTTCAACGTTCCAGACAGAAGCAGGAGAAAGACTTGTCAGTACGGAAGCAAAAGTTGGAGATGAAGATATTGCCACTCCTAAAACTCAAAGACAGCGTACTTCTGGGAGTTCGCGATTGTTAGGTGATAAGCCACTGGATCTAGTGATATGGGAAACAGTGCAGGTATTAATGCAGGGAAATAAAGAGTATTTTACACTTAAAGAAGTACGCGCCCCTATTTTAGAGAAATATCCAGACTTGATCCCCGCTAAAGTGGACTACCAAGTTTATTCAGATTGTGTTAACTTTTCTAAACGCAGTGATTATCCCGAAGGCAGTGATAGATATTGGTGGATAGCAAGAGGTAAATACCGACTGTATGATCCTGAAAAAGATAGAATGGAAAGTGATGGAGAGACTAACTAATATGGAAACAAAACTTACAGAGCGTTGGTCGGGACCCATACCTGTAAATCAGGTAGTTTGGGAAGCAGTACAGGAATTTACGGATGGAGATACAAATATAGAATTTGCCATCAAAGATGTTAAGCCAGTCATCTCAAAAAAATATCCTAACTTCAAATTGAGTAACGTGGGTGCCGAGATAGCTGCAGACTGTGTCAATCATCCTTCACGTCACTACTATTCTGCTAATGAAGATAGATATTGGCGGGTAGGATATGCCAAATACCGGTTGTTTGATCCAGAAAAGGACAAGATGGAAAGTAATGAAGACGTTAACCAAGCGGAATCTGTGACAGATGACTCAACATAACCATGCAACAAATACCTCCATGCCTTGGTGTCCCCACTACAGAAGGTATAAAATACGCCGGCTCCAAACTAAAACTCATCCCACAAATACTCGAACTTACCCAAAAAGTTGATGCCAAGACAATCTTAGACGGTTTTGCAGGTACAACCCGTGTCTCACAAGCATTTGCCAAACTCGGCTACTCCGTGATATGCAACGATATTGCCCCGTGGTCAGAAGTTTTTGGGACTTGCTACCTTCTCAACACAAAACCGCAAGCTGAATACCAACCCCTTATCGACCACCTAAACGCTGTTCCACCGATTGATGGATGGTTCACAGGACATTATGGCGGAAATGTCAACGACGGATGTGCAATCCAAGCAGATGGACTTAAAAAACCGTGGCAGTTACACAATACCCGTAAATTAGATGCGATTCGGCAGGAAATTGAAAATCTGAAACTGGATACGGTTGATAAAGCAGTCGCACTCACAAGCCTAATTTTGGCATTAGATCGTGTTGATAGCACCCTCGGTCATTATTCCGCCTATCTCAAAGATTGGTCGCCGCGCTCCTATAAAGAAATGGTGCTTGAAGTGCCAGAAGTTTTTACATCGGAAGGCAACCACGAAGTTTACCAAACCGACATTTTTGAACTTGTCTCAAACGTCTCAGCAGACCTTGCATACTTCGATCCACCCTATGGTTCAAACAATGAAAAAATGCCACCATCTCGTGTGAGATATGCAGCATACTACCATCTCTGGAAAAGCGTTATTCTCTTTGACAAACCAACGCTTTTCGGTAAGGCAAAACGGCGGAAGGACACTTCCGATCAACTTTCTGCATCCGTATTTGAGGAGTTCCGACGTGACACGAACGGTCATTTTATCGCTGTTGAGGCAATAGCAGAACTGATTCGGGCAACCCAAGCACATTGGATTATTTTGTCCTATAGTTCTGGTGGGCGCGCTACTGCCGAAGAACTAAACGAAGTCATGGAAAAAAACGGCAAACTCCTCGCTGTTATTGAAATGAATTACAAACGGAACGTCATGGCAGGTATGAAATGGACGCATGAATGGGTGAACGCAGCCGAAAAGCCGAACAGAGAATTCCTTTTCCTTCTTGAAAAATCTTTTTAATTTGCCTTGCGGAAGAACGACGCGGGTTCAGTCTATTACGGGCATTTCTCAAATCCGCCTGCGCCGTTGTTGCAGGCTACGGTTCTGGTTTAAGGACTCAGATCACAGTTTAAGTGGTTGTGAGGTATCCTTGCAAAATGCTTTAACTCTGGGATGCTCCAGCACTTCTGAATTCAGAATATAAGCCGGTGCACGTCCTTGAATTGCGTCTGTAACCTGTTCAATCGTCCGAAGGTCCAACCGAATACCAGATTCAACAGTCATGCCAGCGTTGTGATTCGTACAGATGATGCGTGGATGGTCTTTGTGGATCGCCCGCGGTCCGTTAACCGGATCGTCCACGACATAATACCAGAGTCGGTTTT
>JAPPMR010000929.1 GCA_028818995.1 Candidatus Poribacteria bacterium
TTAAAAGAATAACATGAAATTCTGGCAATGTCAAGAAAATTGAAAGAGAATCTTGGCAGATTAAATGACACAAGATTGCCGGATAAGGAGAGGTTAAAAACAGAAAGGACAGGTCCAAACACCTGTCCCAACTTATACCAAATTAGCCGGATTTATCCTATTTTCAAACGGGAGGTGTGATTTCCTAACCAAAGCAGAGGCCCACACGCTTATTCTGCTAATCGCAATGTCCAAGTAATTCTAAGATCTACTATATCTTAATTCAACGTTCAGATTTAGAAAAAAACTCATCAAAGTACCGAATCATACCTGCAAATTCCGCCCCTGGTGCTTTCATTGCTTCTATAGCAGTTATGTTGCTGTTCCGAGTTTCTGAGATGAGCCTATCATCCTCAAGTGTCTGTCTATATATGCTATAGAGTCTGTAAATAGTATATCTATGATCCTTGAGTTCTTTACGATTCAAACCGTAGTACTCAATGGATGCCGCAGCAATAGGTTCAACTTCACGATTCTCCGCATTAACAACGATTTCAACGTGTGGATTTTCAGGGTTAGTAGTGATTTCAACTTCTCGTAGTACATCATCAGCTCTCCATGCAAAGTATCCAGAAGGATCATCGAAATAAGGATTAAGCAGGAGTGGGCGTTCCTGTTCATGGCGGCGGATGAAAGCATCAACTTGTGTTTTATTCAGCGGGTCAGGCGCGATTGCCCCTGTTATAGCGGTTATGAACTCGTCTGATATGGCGCTCCAAATTATGGGTTGTGGCATCCTCCGATTTTGGATAGGAAAAGCATCTTTCTTGAACCTCTGATTGCAAAGTTGGCATGAAGCAAGATAATTGTCATAGCAGTAAGCGAGCCACCAATAACTACTTTTGGGACGATAATGTTCAACATCTCCAAACGCGACCGCTGAAATTTTTGCTTCACAGTAGGCACATTTACCACCTGTCTCGACAAGAAGTTGTTTTTTCGCTGGTATCCAGCCATTGCTATTGAAAGTGTGTTTTTGAATTTTACCGCGTATGATACGCCATTGGTTGAGCAACAATTCCTTTTCAAACGTTCTCTTTTTCTTGCCGTAAAAGTTAGGGTGGATATCCTTTTTAGAACGGCTTCGCTTCAAGCGTATCACACCTTTCCCTCCCGCAATTCCTTCTCAATTTTTTGTAGAAGTTCCCCGTGTTCTTCGGCAATTTTCATATTTGATCTGCCGCCAATAGGTAGATCAGTGATCAAATCGGCCAGTTGCTTCAGTTCCACTCCCTCCTCAGTCGAAATTTCCGCTTTGTCACGGAGATACCGGTATCGATTCTTCATATCCCCAACCTCTTTTGATTCATCGGTATCTAATCCAAAAACGGGGGTCATAACCAATTGGTGTAAGAGGAGCTTTTTCGGAGTGCCAGCAAATCGATGGATTTGAATGTCTCCTGCTTCGCGCATCAGACAGTAGAGCTCCCCCTCATCTGCCTGTTGGGCTGTCATAGGCGAGTGCGTTGTCACAATGAATTGAAAATTCGGTAACCATTCATTGAGAAACGAGAGCAGTTCGCGTTGCAGCTTTGGATGGAGATGTAGGTCAACCTCATCAATGAGGAGCAGCCCTCTTGCGGTAAGTGGTTCCTCCGCTAAGTCACCGAAAATTTCTAAAACTTGGAACAAGAGGTCACCTATCCAAGCCGCCATTGCAAGATACCCATCACTGAGAGCGTGTAACGGCACAATTCCATCCGGTGTCTGAAACAGTAGATGCCCGCTTTGCTTATCAATGCGGTGAAACTTTATTTCCGGTAGCAAATTGCTGAGTACTTTTCGGACGGTTTCTAACCCCTTGCGGTTTTCAAGATAGTCTATATCCATTACCCAGGACTCAATCGGCATAGTGACTGCGTCGGGATCAAATAGGGTCGCGACGCGTTGCGCCCTTTTACTTGTAAATTCCGATATTTTTGTTCTTCTGCTGTTTACTGTATGGATCCGTCGAGACGCACCGCAACCAAGTACAAAATAGTCTCCATTTTTCCGGTTCAATGCATCATCAAGCCACGCGAGACGTTCTTTATTCCTAATAATAACATCTGCCCGAGTGTCTTTAGCCTCTATCCATAAGCGGGCCTCCCGCTCTTCTCCGTCCACTGTAGCCAAACAAGCTGAAATCTCACACCCCTTGGTTCCGGACCGAATCCAATCAGAAGGTTCCCCCAACAGATCGGCTATTGCGTCAGTTCCGCTGGTCACAAGGGCGATGGTTTTTAGCAATGTACTTTTGCCAGCACCGTTTTCAGCGAGGAGCAGTGTCCACTTGCGGATACCGCCATCCTTGTCTTCGAACGATAAAGCGATATTAGAAAAACATTTGATGTTTTTTAAACGGATCGATTTTAGAAACATCTCAGCACTCTAAATTGTCCAAACTTTAGTAGGTAACTAACACAAAGTCATTATTCTATCAACGGTTCAAGATTGCCAAAGTTGTCGAACTTGAATGAGGCTGTTCCAACACCAGGGGCAGTAATTTCAACGGTAGCCTTCTCCTTTAGATTTATGATAAACACCCAACCACTAATAGCTATCGTTGAATTTGTAGCTCCATCAGAAACTCTGGATTCGCCGAGGGAGGGTCCGCTGAGGATAGCCCCCTCTGCAGTTTTTTTAATACTATAAGATTTTGCCTCGAATGCTGTTTTAACCGATTCAGCTATTTTCTTGCGTTCAGCTATCTGTTCTGGGGTTAGCGGTTCAGGTTCTGGAGGAGCAGGTTCTTCCTCGGGAGGCTCTGTAGTTACTTGTCCTCTATTAGGTGGCTCGGACTTCTGATCGTTGCATGCTATATTCAGAAAAATTGCTGCAGCCATAAGCATAAAAATAATGATCAATAACGAATACTGTCTCATTTTATCTCTCCATTTAGGAGTATAGAAATATGATTAGCGAAAGGATTTCTACCAATGTCCTACAAGGATAAATACTTTAAAAGAATAACATGAAATTCTGGCAATGTCAAGAAAATTGAAAGAGAATCTTGACAGATTAAATAACACAAGATTGCCAGATAGGGAGGTTAAAAACAGAAAGGACAGGTATAAACACCTGTCCCTACTAATTTTCATAAATGCAACAAAGATACAGATTAGATAGCGGCGGGACCTCTTTCACCTGTACGGATTCTGATTGTTTCATTAATTGGGATGACAAAGATTTTTCCATCCCCAATCTTACCGGTTGATGCTGCCTGTTGAACGGCATCAACGACTTTATCTACATTTTCTTCTGCGACAACGATTTCGATTTTCAACTTTGGTACGAACTCAATCGTATATTCGCTGCCACGATAGAGTTCGGTATGCCCACGGCTGCGTCCGAATCCGCGAACTTCACTGACTGTCATTCCCCGGACACCGACATCGCTGAGAGCTTCCTTGACTTCCTCCAGTTTGAAGGGGCGAATAATACATTCTAATTTTATCATGGGATTTCTCCTAATACCTACGC
>JAPPMR010000786.1 GCA_028818995.1 Candidatus Poribacteria bacterium
ATTACGAAACTCAAATTAGAACAATACGAGGCTGCGATTGCTGATTATGATGAATCCCTCCGGCTGAAGCCAGATGCTGTTACCTACAACGCCCGAGGATATGCAAAAGCCCAACTTGGACAATACGAGGCTGCGATTGCGGATTTTGATGAGACGATACGCCTCAAACCTGATTATGCACTTGCTCACAATAATCGTGGTTATGCAAAAGAAAAACTTAAACAACAAGAAGAAGCCACCGCAGATTATAAGCAGGCTATCACTCACTATGATGAACAGATTCGCCTTAAGCCAGATAATGCTATCGCTCACAATGGCCGTGGGTTGGCAAAGATTCGGTTAGGTGAATTTGATTCTGCGATTTCAGATTTTGATGAAGCAATACGATTAAATCCAGATAATACCGCAGCCTATACTAATCGTGGAAGAACTAAGAATGGATTGGGACGACATAAAGATGCATTGATTGACTGTGATGAAGCGATACGAATCAAGTCTGATAACGCTTTCGCTTATAAAAACCGAGGAGTTGCCCATACAGGCTTAGGACAAATTCAGGAAGCAAAAGCGGATTATCATAAGGCATTGGAACTGCTAAAACAGGTTCGTAATGAGGGTCTTAAAGTTGAAGTTGAGCAGCTGCTTCAAGAACTTGAGGATCCTGAATAAACAGGTAATCTACCGTCCTCTTTAAGCCGAAACGCTATGAAATCTCTGGCGGCGGTTCACCGACAGCAGTTTTCCCATCTTTCAATATCGGTTCGGCATTCCCCCAAAGACGACTGCCATCATGTGAAAGAAGCGGCTCCGCAGAATACTGTGCAAGATATGCTCGCCGCATTGTATCGGTAGTATTTGTTCCACTACTGTGAAAATTAATGCTCGTGAACGCTACAATGCTTCCCGCAGGCACAATAGCAGGTACACCCTTTTCCGGCCCAAAATATCCGACCATATCATTGCTGCCTTCTTCACGAATATGCTTCACCCAAGAGCGAATACCAATTTGTGAATACGGCATGACGTAAACTGTGCCGTTTTCCTCAGACATATCATCAAGCGCACACCAACAAGTCAGGTAAGGCTTATGATCAGGATAACCGACATAACCCGAATCCTGATGCCAACTGAACTTCATTCCAGCTTCTGCACCCTTGACAACATACTGTTCCCAAAATAGATATGCGGTATCCCCCAATGTCGCACGACAAACATCCGCCATCAGATCGCTGAACAGAAATTCCCGAAGTTTTGGCTGTTTCCTGAAGCAGTTAGAAACAAAATAGCGTTTGTTACGATGGTTAAGACCAAGCACATCTGCGCCCTCTTGCTCCATCCGCTCATCCATCTGGCTAATAAATGTTCCACATTCGCCACGAAGCAATTCCAAAAGTGGTTCAGGAATGACACTCTCTAAGATGAAATAGCCTTCCTCTTGATATTGCTGCTTCTGTTCATCGGTTATGTTAATCAACTGAGTCTCCTATTTCTATTCAATGTTAATCTTGCGTACAATCTGACCGTTGCTTTCCCAATAGGTATGTTTCCCTTTCATATAATCAGAATCACCAGCAGGTTGGATGTTTCCTTTTGTATCAATAGCTCTGGAAACGATGGTGTGTTCACCTTTTGATGGGTTGTCCCAATTGAGATGCCAAATTTTCCAAGCGAATTCAGCATCTTCTTCTGGGTCTATTGTAGCTATTTGCCACGGTCCACCATCAATACTTACCTCAACCTTTTGGATAGGTGCACCCCATGCAGCGCCGTAGATACGGTATTCTTCACCAATGTGTGTTACCTTGGCTGCCAGCGACTTCAACTTTGTTCTCCCAACAGATGTCTCCATCCACACAGCTTCACCATCGGGGCGTTTTTCTTCGCGTATCGTGACATAATCGCGCCCCATGAATCTACCCATAAACCGAGTATTGCGAACCTCAATGCGTTTGAGCCATTTGACACATGCGATACCGTACCAACCCGGCGCAATCAAGCGAACTGGAGCACCGTTTGGATGTGGCAACGGTTCACCGTTCATCTCATAACAAAGTAGGTTAGTCTCCTGCAGTGCGTCTTCTACAGACATACTCCGGGCAAAGTTCTGACGCATGGTAACGCCTCGCCGCTTCTCTTCACCGGTATCGTGCCCGAAGAAAATCACTTCAATCCCGTTCTCTTTGATGCCTGCCTCTTTGAGAATTGGAGCGAGGGGTGTCCCACCCCATTTTGCATTGCCAATTGCCCCAGTAAACGTAGGGAATCCGTGATTGCCAGAACATTCTAATGTAAAGGTTACATCCCGCTTCGCGCGAGCTTTAATATCCTCAAGCGTAAGCATTAACGGCTTTTCAACCAATCCACTGATTTCCAATTTCCAAGCCGCGAGATCAACTTCGGGTATACCGTAATGGGAAACGTTGAAAAATTTATCGTTCGGAGTAATGAACGAATCGAATTTGTTCCAATCTAATAAAACACGACCTGAAGAAGGTTTCGGTGGCTGATCGGCAAATGGGATAAGTACTTCACCTTCACGGTTAGGGAAGGCATAAACTGCCCAAGGACTAAGCAATAATCCTGTAAGCGTTAAGCCGCTGCGTCTTAAAAAATCTCTGCGATCCATAAATCTTCCTCTACGCTTTCATTGCTGCGAGGTAGTTGAGGTTAACCTGTTTCCAATTGACAACTTTGCTCCACGCATCAATGTAATCGGCGCGTCGGTTCTGGTATTTTAAATAATAGGCGTGTTCCCAAACATCAAGCCCAAGAATAGGTGTATGCCCTTCCATCAACGGACTATCCTGATTTTTAGTAGCATAGATTTGCAGCTTCTTCTTTTCATCAACAACAAGCCAAGCCCACCCAGAGCCAAAATGTGTTTTTGCAGTGTTTGCTAACTTCTCTTTTGCAGCATCAAGCGAGCCAAAGGTAGATTGCATCGCTTCGGCAACTTTACCAGTAAGTTCTCTGCCACCAGAAATCATTGTGCTCCAGAATAGCGTATGGTTAGCGTGTCCACCACCACTGTTGATAACAGCTTGGCGGATTTTCATTGGCACTTTCTTTATATTACGAAGCAAATCCTCTACGGATAATTCAGATAACGCATGATTATTCATCAGTGCTGCGTTGAGTTTATTGACATAACCTTGGTGATGTTTGCCGTAATGAATTTCCATCGTGCGTTTGTCAATATGCGGTTCAAGCGCATCATATCCATAACCTAACTTCGGAAGTTCATAACCATGGCTATGGTCACCATGCTCGTGGTGATCTGCGTAAAGACGCAGTGGATTGGCAGCCAGAAAAACACCTGCTAATGCGGTGCTGCCAGTAATTAAAAAGTTTCTACGGTTCATAGGTTCTCCTCACCATGCTATTTTAAATAGTATTTTAGCAAATTTCTGGTGCTGTGTCAAGTGGCTTAATGCGTAAAGGGTGTGTAAAGTTTTTCGCATGAAATGATTTTGAGAATTCTTATAAAAGTGGTA
>JAPPMR010000743.1:0-1331 GCA_028818995.1 Candidatus Poribacteria bacterium
GTATATGTTAGGTATGAATTCAATGATGAAAACAATAAACTGGCGGCACATCGCTACTGCAGGCATCTTAATCTTGAGCATTGTCGCTGCCGTTTTTGTTCGTGTTAAAGAAGTTGACCAACTTCAGGATAAATACTTGAGCGGTTATGACTCCTATTTCTATTATAGACAGGCAAAGACAATCATCACTGAGGGACGGCTTCCGGATCGGGATTATATGCAAAATTATCCCGACGGACTCAACTTACGGGGCAGGGCAAATCTCAACTGCTATGCGATTGCTTATCTTTACAAAGGCATACAGTTCTTCGCGCCTGACATCTCGATCGAGAGCGTCGCTATATATTATCCCGTTATCTGTTTTATATTGATTCTGATGGCCTTCTTTGGTCTAACAAATCTTTTGTTTGATAAATCTATATCCGTGATTGCGGTAACAATTCTTGCGACAATACCCGCTGCTCTTGCCCGAACACATGCAGGCTGGGCAGACAGAGATCCGCTATCCCTACTCGCATGGCTGGCGTGCCTCTATTTTTTTGTCGCAGCCTACCAAGCTCTCTCCCAAGAAAGACAGCGATACTTACCATTGGCGTTTCTCTCGGGCATCAGTATGGGGGCATTGGGATTGACGTGGCCAGGCGTAGGGCTTCTATCTATTATCATTGTTGTATTTAATACAGCCAAATTACTCACACGATCCTACGATCGGAAGAAGTTCTATCTCTATTTATGCTGGTATATCCCTTCCATTTTAATGATGCTTCTTTTCACTGAAAGATACACTTCTAACCCGCATCAGGCGTACACACTTGCCGAGATGGCTCTACCGACCCTTTTCGCCATCGTTGTCCCAACCCTTTTTACCATGGTTGCTGGCTTGGGCATTTTGGTAAGGCAAGTTAAAGCCCAATGGATGAGAAGCGCATTATGGGGGATACTGGTTACAAGCTTGATTATCTTCTTGTTTGAATTAGTTCCGCCCCAACAGTTAATTGACACCTTCCTCGACCCCGCAGGAACAGAATCATTCACGGCAACCGTTAGCGAATTTAACGAACCTTCATTATCTCACTGGTTTAACCAATATAGACTCTTTTTCATTTTTCCCTTGTTAGGTCTCTTGTTAGTAACATACTCCCTCACTGAAACCTATCGCATGCATGCAAAAGTGGTAACAGGAATCCTTGCCACTGCCCTTGCTGCAATGATTCTTAGCACGCATCCGAATATGCAACACAGATTAATGGAAATTATATATCTCGGATCTGTCATTTTATGTATTGGCGCGATTGGGGTTTCGTATCTTCGGAATTCGTACAAAAGACAAG
>JAPPMR010000743.1:1341-3488 GCA_028818995.1 Candidatus Poribacteria bacterium
ACAAGATCCTATCAATCTCTATACAGATCTACTCTTATTTCTCTTAATTTGGGCATTATTCACGCTACTCTATAATCGTGGTGCCCTACGATTCGTGCTTTTTCTTGTGCCTCCGGCGGTAATTCTTGGTGCTTATGCAATTATGTTTATACTTAAACGTGCTGCTCGTTATAACGATAGCAGAGTAGCGAATCTTGCGATGCTAATGTGTTTCCTGGTTCTTGTCTGGCAGTTGAGAACCCCGTGCCTCGCGTTTCTCATTAACATCGGTCTCGACGGGGTTATGTCGTCTCTTATATGTGCGAATTTAATGATACTTAGTGTGATTATTCTCCTGCTCCGAGGAAATCAAGAATTTTCAACGGAAAAGAAAAGTTCTGTCAAAACAAAAGCCGCATGCCTGATACTCAGCATAGCGATATGTATTATTACCGGTGGAGTTCCGCATCTTCTCCCCAATTGGATTTCTCAGAATGTAACAGGAAACATACCAGCATCCCAAGAAATTAAGGCTTTCAATTGGTTAAAGACCCACACCCCTACTGAATCAGTTGTGGCTGCTTGGTGGGACTACGGTAGCCGTATTGAGGCACTCGGAGAACGAGCAACAATAGTAGATCAACAACACAACTTGCCTCGGATTCATTCCATGACACGTGAAGTTTTTTGTGCAGAAACACCTGAAGAGGCTCTAAAATTCTTAAAATCTCACAAGGCAACACACCTTATGATTCCAGCTGAAGATGTGTTTAAGAATTTAAAAGGCATAGTTGCCACAGGTTTTCCTGAAGACACGGCACTTAACATATTAACAGAATCATTCAGAATTGATGAACAAGCAAGCAATGCTTCGGATGCGTCTCAAGAAAAACCGACTCAGCAGATATCGCCTCAATCTTCTGAACATTCCAATTCTTCAGAGGGCACAAAAGAACGTTATTTGCCCTGTTCTAAGAAGAACGCAAGTACCAAACACGTCGGTGTTGAATACAAAGCAGATGGAAGTTTCCACAAAGCATCTATACGCATTGACGATATGAACATCTCACCCATGTATGTTATCTTTGATAAGAAAAAAACAGAAAAAAATATTGAGGGCTCAGGAAGTTTAGTTATTACAAATGTGGATGTCCATCGCCCCCATCGAACCCTTGAATACAAGCATGCAATGTACTTCAATGAGGAAGCCGGCAACCTATTGATTTTCCAATTGTATTTTTTAGGTAGTCACGCAGACCACTTTGAACAGGTCTATCCAACACAAGAAATGCAGACAGAAGATTCTTCGCCTTTTGATGATATAAAAATTTGGAAGATTAATTACTAATCGATAGTTAACCTCACTATTTTTCTAAGTTCCGCCAAAGCACGGAACCGGAAGAAATGAGTGCCAGTTGGCAATTTTCGTTTGAATCTACCGGATCTACAAAAAAAGAAGCCTTTAACCATGTCCTTTCTTTCCATCGTCATTCCAGTTTACAACGAAGAGGAGAACATTGTCCCTCTGTTTGAGAAGATTCAGGCAGTCTGTGAGACACTTGAAGGGACTTATGAAGTCTTATTCGTTGATGACGGCAGCCAAGACGGCACATTTACTGTGCTATCCAAACTGAGTCAAACGTTCCCACAAGTAGTGGTCATCCGATTCCAAAAGAATGCCGGACAAACCGCCGCCATGGCAGCAGGTTTTGAATTCGCAAAAGGGCAGCGGATTATCAGTATGGACGGTGATTTGCAAAACGATCCAGCCGATATTCCGAGACTGCTTGAAAAATTGGACGAAGGCTATGATTTGGTATGTGGCTGGCGGAAAGAACGACAGGATAAATTTTTGACGCGACGTGTCCCTTCTATCGCTGCCAACTGGATTATCGGTAAGGTAACAGGTGTCCCTATCCATGACAACGGATGCTCACTCAAAGCGTACCGAGCATCCATTATCAAACAGGTACCGCTTTATGGAGAGATGCACCGATTTATCCCAGCAATGTCTACAGTAGCAGGAGCGCGTATTGCCGAAATTGTTGTCACACATCATCCACGACGTTTTGGGAAAAGTAAGTACGGGCTCGGCAGAATCTGGCGCGTGATGTTGGATATTATCGCCTTCAAGTTGATTATCTCTGTCTTTCAGCAAAATTCAAACC
>JAPPMR010000835.1 GCA_028818995.1 Candidatus Poribacteria bacterium
GCCTAAAACAACATGCGCGTGGGGCATGTTCCATGATTCATACCGTTGATTTGGTGCCTCGCCATCTCTCGTATGCAACTTCAGTTATAATAAGTCAATTTGTAATATTAATCAAGTTAATTTTCATACAGTCTAAATACAATCTAAGTTGCCACCTATGTAGCACAAACTGTTAGATTGTGTCTGTGAGGACGCAAACTATGGTAGAGATTAAAATTAACGCTACATTCCTGAACTGTGAATCAACGCTGAATGCGCCAAATCAAGAAATCAACGGTATGAACGCCTGTGGGCGTTCCCCGAATCAACGCCACATGCCTGTAGGCATCTGTCGGGTATGAATGCCTTTTGGCATTCCCCGGAGTTTCCTCCTACAAATTATGACTGTAATGTTAATTGGATAATACATCATTTAATTGGAAAACTCAACAATTGAATGCCTCTGGCGGAATTTTGGGTGTTCTTGACTGTTTTTATTCAAACTGTTATCATTCTTCCAATTAGTTCAGTTCAAAGTCGGATGGAAGGTTTTCATTCAGCGCTGCAATATACTTTTTTAGACACCGTCTAATTAATCAGGTGTTGAACTGGCAGAATGTTGAACCTCCCGAAGCAAACAAGGAGACAATTGATGAAAACAGTCCCGAAGATTGTTGCGATCGGCGGAGGCGAAATTAGTGAGCGGGAAACTGCTGCGATTGACGAACGCATCATCGAATTGACAGGCAAAACTAAACCTAAAGCACTCTTTATTCCAACCGCGAGCAGCGATGCCCCTGGTTACATTGAAACTTTTGAGACGTATTACGGTAAGCATTTTGGATGTCAAACGCACATTCTCAAGCTCGTTGAAAATCCACCAGTTTTTACCGAGATGGCTGCTATGGTGTTGAACTCTGACCTTATCTATGTTGGTGGCGGAAATACCTATAAAATGATGAAGTTGTGGCGGCGGTTGGGATTAGATGATGTGTTGGCACAAGCTGTGTCCCGCGGCATCATTCTGTCCGGTCTAAGTGCAGGTGCGATCTGCTGGTTTAGATACGGACATAGTGATTCTCGGTCTTTCTCCAGTAATCCGAACTGGGACTATATCCGCGTGAGAGGACTGGGATTCATCAATGCTGTATTTTGTCCGCATTATCACTTTGAAAAGCGCGAAAACTCTCTTTCGGAGATGATCGCAAAACGAGGAGGCATTGGAATCGCCTGTGACAATAATGCCGCGATTGAGATCATTGGAGAGCACTACCGAATTCTTACTTCTACCTCTGACGGTAAGGCATACAAACTCTATAAGCATAGCGGAAATGCCGTAATTCAAGAATTAACTCAAAACAGTGAATACTCGCCTTTAACCAACCTTTTAAAGCGGAAATAATACCGTAATTCTATTTCGCGTGATACAAAGGAATCATTTCTGAAGTTAATCCTCTGATTGAGGACATTTTACTATAGAAACGATTTTCTGATCGTGGTTCCTTTCGCAGAAGGAAAGTGATTAATATTAAAAACTTTACAAAACCAAGATGAATTATGTCTTGATAGATTTGATTGGGTGTGCTATGGTATTAACACATCTTAAAAGGAGGAATGCCCTTTCTCTCGTGTAAAAACCTGCTTTTCAGGTATCGGTATTTGGGCAAAGATTTATATGAAAGTAGCAGCAATGTTTGGTGAAGGCAAAGGTGGTGTAGTTGACAAACCTGATCCCAAGGCAGGAGGCGATGTTGTCGTTGTTAAAATCCATGCAGTTCCGATGTGTACCGAGTACAAAGGATTCAAAGGTGGTGGTACTGGGGAAAGTTTCGGACACGAAGCGGCGGGTGAAGTGGTTGAAGTAGCGCAACCGGGTCGTGTGAAGGTAGGCGATCGCGTCGTTGTGCAACCGCAGAATTCATGCGGCAAGTGTAATATGTGTGTTATCGGTGAACATATCCACTGTATGGGTGGACGTAACATCCGCGAAATGGTCGGCACGGATGTTGCAGGAGCGACTTACGCACAATATATGCACAAAATGGAGGATCTACTATTTCCGATTCCCGATGGAATGAGTTATGCACACGGTGGTATGGCTTGTTGTGGACTCGGACCAACATTCGGTGCAATGGAACAAATGGAAGTCGATGCTTTGGATACTGTGATGGTAACCGGCTTAGGTCCCGTAGGACTTGGCGGAATCATCAATGCCAGTTATCGTGGCGCGCGCGTCATCGGTGTAGAAAGCCATCCCTACCGTGCTGAACTCGCCAGAAAGTTAGGTGCAGAAGTCGTCCTAAACCCAAGCGATGAAGATATTCTCGATCAAATACGGGAATTGACAAACGGCATCGGTATTGACAAAGCAGTTGACTGCTCAGGGGCATCTGCAGCACATCGGTTGATGGTTGATGCAGCCCGAAGAAAAGGACAGGTGACATTCGTTGGGGAAGGCGGAGAGTTTCCACTTGCCGCAAGCCGCGATATGATTCGGAAAGGTCTGGTTCTACGCGGAAATTGGCACTACAACCTCGGTTTCTATCCAAAATTGATGAAGGTTATCCAAGAATCTGCTGATAAAATAGACACCTACATCACACACACTTTCCCGATGCAAGAAGTGCAGAAAGCGTGGGAATTGCAAGCGACAGGTGAGTGTGGTAAGGTTGTGTTAGAGCCGTGGGCGTAGTCTGTAAATATTCAGCTTAATTTAAAATTTATAATAAAGGAACATATCTTTGTAGGCGCGGTTTTCATCACGCCTACAAAGATATGCTATCCTACGGACTTGACTTGTCTAAGTCAGCGTGCTGAACAAATGTGCAGAAAAAACAGGGCAATGGCACCGCCACTGCGTTAGCATCCGCATCCTCAGCCGCCCGATTTCCGCACCGGCTCTCTGGATTCTGGTTCAGGGGGTGCTACCGTGCTATCCGGGTCTCCGTAGCAGAGCGCAAAACCACCTTTGCCAAACCAAGACCCCAATGACAGTCTGTAATTATCAAGATTGCTGTGTGCCAAAAAATCTCCACGTAATTTGTGATCATGTCGCGCAAAGAAATAGTGGCGATCCCCGCTCCAGTGCAGTTCACCGTTCATTGAAATACGATAGGAGGTGTTTGGGATCGGATCCATATCTTCTGGTTTGACATACTCAAGCGGGATATTAAGTGCCTCAATGAAATTTTCCACCGAACCGCCCGCTTCGACGTAAGCCACTATGTCGTTCCAATCAGCGAGTCGAACCCCTTCACCCAATTGCTCCTTACACTCAGCTTTGAGGTCTTCTGTCTCGTCTAAATCGTGGGCAATGACGTGGAACTGTTGGTAACTCGCTGCAATTTTTTGTTTTTGCATTATGTGAACTCCTTTTTATAGATTGTTGTTTGTTTGACATCGTGTTTTTCGCAAGGACAACCGGAATAGGATGCCATTTTCAATAAATGACAATGATTCACCTATACACATTTTCGGATGCACTTTTGCACACACTAAAAGAACGTG
>JAPPMR010000990.1 GCA_028818995.1 Candidatus Poribacteria bacterium
TCCCTACACCGGATAGGTTTTACCTTCCTTTGTATGGAAACCTATCACTGAATTTACAAGAGGTACTACCTCCCTTTGAAGTCACTGATGATAATGCTTTCAAAGTTGACTTAGCAGAAGTAAAATTACCAGAGGGAACAACCTTCCAAGAAGCAACCGATGAACTTCAGGAAGTCTTCAAAATACAATTAGAAAAACTCGAATTTGAGGAAGCGGTTGACTATCAGTTCGACACCACTGAAGCAAAAGAATTCTTCGTCAGACTTATCTCTGATAAGGCACAAGAAAACCCAACTGCTACCTTGGAAAGTTTACATCTATTCGGCAGTCTTCCAACTACGTTGCGGAGGATAATACCAAACAACCGATTAAAACTTGGTTTGGATTTGAAAGGTGGTGTCCACCTTGTCCTGGAAGTGGATTTGGAAAATTCTAAAAGAGAATTGTTAAAAGCACATTCATACTCTATTCCCGAAACGCTTAGAGCAGAGGAGATTTTGTGTCGACAAGCAGAGCAGATAAATGGCGAAGATGCGCTAAATGTACTTGTTGAAATCCCTTCCCGATTCAGATCCGATCCAGAAGAAAAGAAAAAATATATGGAAAAAACTGTCGGTCTCTTAAACGATATTAATTTTTTTGAGGATGCGGAAGTTATTACTGAAAAAGAGGCACAATCCAGTTATCGACTCCATTTAAGTGACAAGGGAATGCAAGAATACAGCGATCAAGCAATCGAACAGGTATTAATAGTCTTACGAAACCGAGTAGATGCTTTTGGGGTTGCTGAACCTTCTATCCGTCAGGAAGCTAATCGTCCACGAATTATCATTGAATTGCCAGGTGCAAAGGACTCCTCTGGACCGTTACGCATTGTGCAGACAATGGGTAGATTAGAATTTAAGATGGTGAAAAAATCTCCTTCGGGAGGCAGCTTATGGTCCGGTTCAGCAGACACACCCCCTCCAGACAATCTGCCCGAGAACACTGAAATTCGTTTTCACCATGAAACAGGAGACTGGTTTGTTTTGGAAAGTCCCGTGCTTCTAACAGGTCAAAACATTGATAGTGCAAGACCTGGGCCTGGAAGAACAAGTTTTGACATCGCTGTACACATGACTTTTGACCGAGAAGGTAGCAGCAAATTTTCTAAAATCACTGGTGACCATATCGGAGAACATTTAGCAATCCTCCTTGATGATAAGGTACAGTCTTACCCGGTTATCAATACCCAAATTAGTGGTAATGCCGTTATTGAGGGGAGTTTTAGTTTTCCGGAGGCAGACTATCTCTCAAATATACTTAAAGCGGGCGCGTTTCCGGTAGGTGTTCAAGTCGGAGAAGAACGGACTGTCGGCCCCACGCTCGGTAAAGAGGCTATTGACAATGGGATTAAAGCCGCCATTATTGGCTTAGGGGTTGTCTTGATCTTCATGATAATTTATTATCGATTGTCTGGGTTAATTGCTATTGTCGCACTCGTCTTTAATATGATAATCATTCTTGGTGCCTTGGCAGGTTTCGGCGCGGCATTAACACTCCCAGGTATCGCAGGACTTGTGCTTACTATTGGTATGGCTGTAGATGCAAATGTGCTTATATTTGAGCGAATTCGCGAAGAGTTGCGAACAGGAAAAGCTGTTTGGGATGCTATTACAAGCGGCTATAAACGCGCATTCATAACAATTTTGGATGCAAATCTCACAACGTTCTTTACCGCACTCGTCCTCTATCACTTCGGAACCGGACCAATCAAAGGGTTTGCGGTTACACTCGGCATCGGAATCCTTGCGAGTATGTTCACAGCAATTGTCGTCACACGAGAAATATACGGGTTGGCAATCGGAAATCGAAATGTGGAAAAATTAAGCATCTAATTTGTCGGAGGCAGTATATATCAGTACGCTGTGCTTAAAACATATAAAAGACTTATACCATTTCTAATTGACAAAGTATCATTCCGATTTTGAGTTTCTTTGTAGGAGCGACCTCCCGGTAGCGACCAGGAGGTCGCTCCTACAAAGAAAGTATTGCATTCTTCCAACCGACTCTTAACGAACAAACCGAATATGGAAAGGATATAGAAAATTGCAGTTACTAAGTAATACAAAATTTGATTTTATTAATAAACACCGCACAGGGTTTTTGTTTTCTGCTGTGTTAATAACTATCGGCATTGCATTCCTTATAGTTCATGGTGGACCGAATTTTGGGATTGACTTCCGAGGAGGGGTTAAGGTTGAAGCGATATTCAACAGGGCGGTAACAGAAGCTGAATTGAAAACCAAGTTAACTGAAATAGGCTACGCAGATGCTAAAATACAACTTGAGCCAGACGAAAACAAGGCTTTCATCTCTATGGGACACCGTCCCGAATTTCAGGAACAATCGATTGAGATACCCATTATGGCTGATCCTGGAGATGCAACAGCAACGAGTGTTCAGGTGAGCAGTACCGCTGAAAAGGTGCATCTTTTGAATCCTGGTGATACTATTGAATTAGTGGATGGTGACGCCCGGCTGCGTACTGACATCAGCACATTGGAAAAAGTTGCTGAAGGAACGGCAATTCAATTGACTTTCGCACAAGAATTCGGTATAGATTTGACAGAAAACGCTACCATTCAAATACAAGCAAGCGTTGGAAATATCCTTACTGAGGCACTTCTTGAAGGTGGCGATGGCTGGCAAGCTGGGTCGGAAGGTGTAAATGTTACGGAAGTCGGCCCCAGTGTTGGTCGCGACCTTAAGTGGTCGGCACTCTGGTCTGTTCTCTCATCAATCGCTATTTTACTGCTTTATATCTCTTGGCGATTTGAATTCCGTTTTGCCATCGGCGCAATTGCAGCGCTTGTTCATGATGTGCTTATTACTTTAGGTCTTTTCGCTGTTCTTGCAAAGGAAATTAATCTACCTACCGTCGCTGCGTTCCTCACAATTATCGGATATTCGCTCAACGATACAATCGTCGTGTTTGACCGAATCCGAGAAAACGGACAATCTTTGAAAGGTGTTGACTATGTTGAAGTGCTAAACCGAAGTATCAACCAATCATTGAGTCGAACTGTCATTACCTCTATTACAACCCTATTTGTGGTGATTGTCATCTTTGTGCTCTCCAGTCCGGGTGAAGAAATTAACACATTTGCCTTAGCACTCATCGTCGGTGTGTTAATAGGAACATATTCTTCAGTCTTTATCGCCAGTCCGATTCTGCATATATGGCAGCGAAGAGAACAAAAAGCGGGAGCATAAATTCGTGAAAATATTGATTTTTAACTCTTACACAACAGGGCAAAAACATAAACTTGATAACCCGCTTAGTGCCGAAGATTGCAGTTCACCTGACCGTCTCAAGTCAAGAATCAAAGAACTCTGCGGTTTCAATGAAGAAGGTTGGCACGATAAAAGTAGAGACTACCGCTTGCCTGCTGAGGAGATGTTCACAGGGCCTTTGTATGTGCAGTTACAGGA
>JAPPMR010000745.1 GCA_028818995.1 Candidatus Poribacteria bacterium
GGTTCATTTTGCGGGTACTTACGATAGTGAAAGCCGTGAGGTGAAAACATTTCTTAATGGAGTAGAGGATAAAACTGCCCAAGGTGCTGGCAAACTTTCAGACAACTGGAAGCGTAAGGCTGGGATTGGTCACCATAATAACAGTCGTTGGTTTACAGGGCAGCTGGATGAGTTCTATATTTTCAGTCGTGCCTTATCAGGAGATGAAATTAATCAGTTGAAGGATGGAAAATTTCTCAGTGTAGATCCTTCTGAGAAATTGACTACAACTTGGGGAGACATTAAATCCTATCGGTAGATATGACTATAACTGTTTATTAATGGCTTGATTTCAGCATTTACTGGATTCAAGCCTTTTTCATTGCAAGTTATACCATTTCTATATGATAATATAACATTATTTTGTAGGTCGGGTAAAAGCGGTAGCAAAACCCGACTTTTTATAGTGTCATGTCGGGTTTCGTTCCTCTACCCGACCTACGAAATAATGTAATATTAACATATAGAAATGGTATTACTACAAAACAAGACACAAGATATAAATTGATTTTGTTAAGTATAGGACTTTATATTGCTAACTCAATTAACGTTCCGATGCTGAATACGAAAGAGGTAAACAATAAGCATCCCCGCGCCTATACACACGGACACATCTGCTACATTAAAAGTAGGCCAAAATAAGTTTTTGCTTTCAATGCCGAATTGCAGGAAATCAACTACTGACCCCAAGTAGACACGGTCAATAAAGTTACCAACTGCCCCTCCAAGTAGAAAACCGAGTGAGGTTTGCATCCATCGACTATTCTGAAATCTGAAGGAATAGATAAAAATAAATATCAACGCTACGATTGTAATTATAATCAATAGTGTACGTTGATCTGAAAAAATTCCGAATGCAGCACCCGTGTTTCTATCATGTCGTAGATTAAAAAAACCACGAATAATTGAATAACCGCTCCCTTGGGGGATATGCATACGTACAAGCCATTTAGTGATGATATCAAGCAACAATGCTGGAACAGCGACTATTACTAATGGCAAAATCTTTTTTAAGTATTGAATCGGAGAAATCACTTCCTGAGTCATCCCGCTAATGTTAGGTAGTTGATTGATAGTTCTTCTTAAACGATTCCCATTCAACCTTCACATCAATTTGCTCAGAAATTTCTGGCAATTGACACCACTCACTTCGAAATATACTTTTAGAGAAGATATTTATCTGAGCAAAAATTTCCTCAGCTAAGAAAGGGTGAATCGGTGCAAGGCGTTGTAAAATACTCTTGGATATTAATAGTAGTGCAATTTGGACAGAGTCTGATCTCTTTTTCGGAATTTTACCACAACAGAATTCTAAATAAAAAAGAAGTTCAGTATGGCAAAAACCGTACAATAAACGCCACATTTCATAGAAATCTTTTCCATAGTATGCTGCCTCAATATCAATCAAAAGTCGATTAGTTAATGAAACTGCAAGCATGTCAGGTTCTTGCAGTGAGGCAGTAATGTCCTCGTTGAGTCCTTTTGAAAAAATAGTATGTGTAACAGAGTTCCCTTTCTCTTGCAAATCTGCCAGCAATTCGACTGCCTGATATAATATTTCTTTAAGCTGGGCGTATTTTTGGTTGTATTCCGCTATCAACTCTTCAAGTTGTTTAGCACCATCCCCTTTTAGTTGAACTTGATGTAAATCTGGGACTATTGAGATCAACCGTAAAACATCCGCAGGGTATTTTTGTAGGATTTTTTCCTGCACTTCGGTATCCCAAACCTCTTCAGCAATATCGTTTAATTTTAGGAATTTAAAAGGTTGGCTCTCTTTCGTAGAGCGGCTCAGTTGGAGAGATGCTGAAAGTACACTCAATTCTCCTAACCATTTCAAAAAAGGAGTACGCGGCACAAACGCAACATTCGTGGACGCAGCAATAGTTGACTTCTTGAAATCCGAAGTATCAAGCGTTTGGAGTAAGTTCGCAAAATGGCTTTCAATATATGTTAACTCTTTTCGGAACTCTTTTGAATGACAATTCTCACAGACCGTATCAGCAGGTAAGAGTTCTTCAACGCTTAGACGGAACCAGTGTTCGGAACCGCGTCGAATAGAACTACGAACGGCACGAAGGATTTTTTTATCTGTAATAAGACTGTTGCAATTATCACACCTCAAAACCGGAAGCGGAATTCCCCATTGCCGTTGCGATGAAATTGGCATATCGGAGACATTCATCATTTCATTTTGAATATTCTCACGTATTTCGTCGTCGTAATGGTTCCAGTACTCGGGACAGTTTGAGAGTTCTTCTCTAATGTCACTTGAAGTTATGGAAAACATCCAGTGGCGGTAAGGGCGTGCAACCGATAAACCACTGCAGTGTTGACATTCAAGTTGTTTTATTTTTTGTTTGCGCGCTTTAATTAAGCATCCACGACCTTCCAATTCATCAATGATAAACTCAATCGCGTTTGACAAATTTAATCCACACAAAGTATCAGCATCTTCTGTGAACCTGCCAGTTTCATCAAAAACCGGTGTTGTTGGTGTAGATGATATAGAATTTGCTTGAGTAGAATTGTCGATGTTTGGTAATGTCTTGTAAATATTATAACTAAGCGAATGATGTGCAGGGTTTAGTGGGATAATTCCTTCCATTAATTCTTTTTTTTCAGAAGAATCAGAGATGCTTTCAACTATTTTCTCCGGTATCATAAAAAATGGCAGATCAGTTAACGAAAATAGTGGATGGGAAACAGTGCAATTACTAAACTGCCTTACTTCTAATTCAGTAATGGGTTTTGGGTATTTTTTGCGTTTGGCGTTTGGATCAACAAGTTTATTGAATTGCCGTTTAGAAAAAATAAGATATTGATTTTCAAATTCAGTGAGCAAAAAATTACTATTTTCATAAATACCTATTGCGATCATCCCCACGATCTCCGACAATTGTGAAAGAGGAAAACGGACTGCAAAATAAACATCTTTTCCTAATTCTTCAAAACCGGTGTTGAATGGGAACTTCACATAGGTATCTAAAACGCTATTTGAAACAGATGTCACTGTTTTGCCTACTTCCAATGGAGACACACATTTTGGACACCAATGACTGAGTTTTAGTTCGTCGCGTAAAAATTCTGCGTCCCGTAGTCTATCAAAGAAGCCAAAGAGTTTAGTCTCATGTCGTGTCTCCAATGTTTTTTCAGCGGAAGTCCAATCAGCAAAAATTCCGAGTTTCTGTAATTTCTGCTGCTGTATTTTCAATTGTTCGCCATAAAACTGTTTACACTGTTTACGCAAATTGATGATATTTCCCGAAACTTTAGCTGTACTCTCCTTAATTACGGTCACTTCAACACTAAAAGGAAAGGTTTCCCAAAGTGGAGAATAAACTACAGTTTTTCCCTGCATCATTTCATATTTCAAAAAAATATCTTGGAAAATTTTCCTTCGAAGTGTATCAACACTTAGTCTGTCAACAGGGG
>JAPPMR010000164.1 GCA_028818995.1 Candidatus Poribacteria bacterium
GGGTTGAGGAGCGTATCAAACGCATCATCTTCAAAACGGGGTTCATCACAGACAACGGCGACATCAGGATAAAAGTAAGACGTTACCGGGCTCGCCTTCACGCGCATTTCTCCAGTAAAGGTGATACACTTTCGTTCCATCAATTGGTTGTAAAGTCCATTAAATATATTTCCTGTGATGAGATTATGCGCGAGGCTTGCACCGGACATCGCGAGTATCTGTCCGCTGAGATATTCATTTTTGAAGGGTGCTTTACGTTCCCACGCGAGGTATTCCTCAGGTGTCAGGTGGGTTTGCACGGCAATAGCTGTCATGGTATTCTCCTTAACGGACAGAAAATCAGCGTCCATTGTAGTTTCAGTTGCTGTCACGTAGCATACACAAAGTCTGTTCTGGTGTCAATGCAGAAAATTGGAAACGAAACATCTTAGGAAACTTGGTTTCAATTAGAAAACCCTATCTGTTTCGTCGAGGACTTGTATCCCTTTGACGGAAGGCATCTTCACCATACACCCCATCTCCAATTTTTGCCCTTTGTCCTCTTCCGGTAACTGCACATCTTGTGCCATCCAACCGTGGGATTACGTACCGCTCAAACCACGCACCCATCTGCTGTCGCATGTCGGTTATTAATGCTTTCTGCGACTTGTCGTCTATCAAGTTTTTTCGCTCTCCAGGGTCTTTCACCAAGTCATACAATTCATGCGGGCCGTAAGGATAACGGTGAACATATTTCCACTCTTGCGTGCGAATCATACGGACAGGACCATATTCATCAAAGACGACGACCTCATCTTGCGCATCGTTTGTTTTTCTGGTAAGTGCGGGGACAAAACTTCTGCCGGGGGACATATCGTCATTCGGATCGGGTAAACCGAGATAATCGAGAAGTGTTGACATGAAATCGTATTGACTTACCATCGCCTCACTGACGCGTCCCTCTGGAATCTTACCGGGTTGGCTTATGATGAAGGGAACTTTTACCGAATTTTCATACATATTCAATGGGAACGTGCCGTTGCCTTTATGCCAAAAACCGTTATGTCCACATGAATAACCGTTATCGCTACTAAAAACGATGAGGGTGTTTTCACGAATACCTAATTCAGTCAGTCGTTCTAAAATCCGTCCGACGTTTAGGTCAAGTGCTGTAATCGCAGCAAAATAACCTTTCAACGATTGACGATTTCCCATGTGGGGGAGTGTGCCTCGTCCTGCCCACGGGTGCAATGCCTCCTGCGGACATGTTTTGAATGGGCAATTGTCGTAAGAATCCACAATGTCTTTTGGATGCCCGTTAAACGGAGTATGCGGTGCGTTATAGTTGACACTGAGATAGAATGGACTTTCTTTATTAGCAGAAATGAAATTTAACGCATCATCGGTAATTACGTCAGTCAAATAGCCGGGTTGCATCTCTACCTGTCCATTTCGGATCATATCTGCGTTGTTGTACTTGCTGCCCCCTCTTGGCATAGCGAACCAGTGGCTAAAGCCGTGTTGTGGGGAAAAACTATCGCCAAGATGCCATTTACCACTTAACCCGACAGTATAACCATTGTCAGCGAGTACGTCGGTATAACAAGTAAGCCCTTCAAGATAGCGTATCGGATTTGGCGGGATGTTTCCGACAGGGACAAAATCGTGTACCCCGTGTGCAGAAGGGATGCGTCCAGTCATGAGACTTGCCCGTGCTGGCGAACATACGGGAGTTGTGCAGAAAAAATTGGGAAAACGTGTTCCCTCTGAAGCAAGTTGATCAATAAAAGGTGTGCGGACTTCGTCGTTACCGCTACAACCTGCAGCCCAAGGTCCTTGGTCGTCTGTTAAAATAAAAATGACATTTGATTGTTTTTCCATTTGACCTCCTGTTGTTTTCTCATCACCGATCAGGATCGTTGGTGCAACTGCAGCAGCAACAGTGCCAGTGCCTACGTTCTTCAAAAAACGCCGACGCGAAATATTCGGGTTATGTCTTTTCTCCGTATCCGACATGCTCTTCCCTTTTGATACTAAGACCAAATGCAAATGGAGACATGTTGTCTACACATTTCGTCGAGGTGGAGCGTATCTTGGATGGAAAGAATCTTCACCATAATTCCCATCGCCAATCTTAGCCGCTTGTCCGCCGCCAGTGACTGAACATCTCGCACCATCTAATTCCGGCACGACATATCGCTCAAACCACGCACCCATCTGTTGTCGCATATCGCTGACAAGTGCGTTATGTTCCTTTTCATCTATCAGATTGTTACGTTCCCCCGGGTCTTTCACTAAGTCGTAGAGTTCATGCGGCCCATAAGCATAACGGTGGACATACTTCCACTCTTGCGTGCGGATCATACGGACAGGACCATATTCATCAAAGACGACGACCTCATCTTGGACATCGTTTGTTTCTCCGGTGAGTGCGGAGACAAAACTTCTACCGGGTGACATGTCATCATTCGAATCGGGCAAACCGAGATAATCAAGCAGTGTCGGCATAAAATCGTATTGACACACCATTGCCTCATTCACACGCCCTTCTGGAATCCTACCCGGTTGACTGATAACAAAAGGAACCTTGACCGAATTCTCATACATATTCAACGGGAACGTACCGTTGCCTTTATGCCAAAAACCGTGATGTCCGCACGAATAACCGTTATCACTACTGAAAACGACAAGCGTATTTTCACGGATACCTAACTCAGCAAGTCGGTCTAAAATCCGTCCGACGTTTAAATCAAGCGCTGTAATTGCTGCAAAATAACCTTTCAACGACTCACGATTACCCATGTGTGCGGCGGCACCTTGCACTGCCCACGGATGTAACGGTTCTTGCGGACAGGTCTTGAATGGACAATCATCGTAAGAATCTACGATGTCTTGTGGATGCCCTGTAAACGGCGTATGTGGTGCATTGTAGTTCACGCTGAGATAAAACGGACCTTTGCTATTCGCTGAAATAAAATCTAACGCATCATCCGTGATAACATCAGTGAGGTAACCGGGTTGCTGCTCTACTTGCCCATCTCTAATCATATTGGCATTGTTGTATTGGCTACCGCCAGTGGGTAAAGCAAACCAGTGACTGAACCCGTGTTGAGGTGTTAAGCTATCTCCGAGATGCCATTTACCGCTCAATCCTACAGTGTAATTATTTTCAGCAAGAACGTCGGTATAGCAGGTCAATCCTTCAAGATAACGTGCGGGATCAGGAGGCATGTTTCCATCGCGAATCCAATCGTGTACCCCGTGTGCTGAAGGGATACGTCCTGTCATCAGGCTTGCACGTGCAGGTGAACACACAGGACTCGTACAGAAAAAATTTGGAAAGCGGGTACCTTCGGCGGCAAGTTGGTCAATAAAAGGTGTGCGAACTTCGTCGTTACCGCAACATCCCGCTGCCCAAGGTCCCTGGTCGTCTGTTAGGACAAAAATGACGTTTGGCTGTTTTTCCATGTTTTATCTCCATTGTAG
>JAPPMR010000974.1 GCA_028818995.1 Candidatus Poribacteria bacterium
GTTAAGAACAGTCGTTGATATCTGTGGGCTTGAAGGCGTTATTCAAAAAGACATCGGTGAACTTTCTAAAGGTTACCGACAACGCGTCGGCTTGGCACAAAGTCTCATCCACGACCCACCTATCCTGATTTTAGATGAACCCACCTCTGGACTCGATCCGAGCCAAACTATTGAAATTAGGAATCTAATTAAAGAGATCGGGAAAGAAAAACTGGTACTCTTCAGCACACATATCTTGCCCGAGGTAGCTGCTACCTGTACCCGAATCCTGATTATCCACCGTGGAAAAATTGTCGCGAACGGTACGTTGGCGGAACTTTTGAGTCAGGTGCAGAGTGAAGACAAATTGCAAGTTGCTATCCGAGGTTCAGAAGAGGCAATTACCACGAAATTAAAAGAGTTAGATGGCATCACTGGTGTTGTGCCTGCCAAAACGGATGATGGTGTTGTAGGATATGAAGTCACGACAGCGCAAGAAGGTTACGATGCTACCAGTGGACTATTCAACGCTGCTGTCCAAAACGGTTGGGACTTGGTTGAACTTCGGCAAGAATCCGTTGATTTGGAAGACGTATTCCTCCATTTTACATCTGACCAGAGCAGTGATAGCAACCCCGCTGCAGAATTGCCAAAAGAAGAAATTTCTACAGAAGAAGAGTAAATCTAAATTAAGTTTTCGGTTTTCTATAACCGAGCGCGTGAGACTAAAACAGAATACAATGCAGAACATTAACGCTATTTTCAAAAAAGAATTCAGAAGTTATTTTAATTCACCCATTGCGTATATTTTCATAACATTTTTCCTCGGCATCTCTTCGTGGCTGTTTTTTCAAACTTTTTTCTTTGCAAACGAAGCCGAATTGCGGGGATTTTTTGGGTTAATGCCGTGGATATTTCTTTTTTTCATCCCCGCTGTAACAATGAAACTTTGGGCTGAAGAAAAGAAAATCGGCACAGCAGAAATCCTGATGACGTTACCAATTCGGGACTACGAAGTGGTCGTTGGAAAATTTTTAGCAAGTTTCGGATTGCTTGCCATTACTGCCCTCTTTTCGCTCGGACTTCCCATTTCTGTTATCTATCTGGGCGACCCGGATGGTGGCACAATTGTGTGTGGATACATCGGGTTATTGCTAATGGGAGGTGCGTATCTGGCAATCGGACTGTTCGCTTCAACGTTGACTGAAAATCAGATTATAGCTTTTATTCTCGGAATAACTATATGCTTTGTCCTGCTGATTATTGGCACAGACTATGTGCTTTTCAGCACTCCCGGTTGGTTATACCCAATTTTTAGTTATCTCGGTCTCAGTGCACACTACAGCAGCATTCTCCGCGGTGTGATTGATTCTCGCGATATTATCTACTATCTTTCCATTATTGGTTTTTTTCTCTTTCTCAGTGCTTCCGCAATTGAAAGCCGGAAATGGCGATAGACGGTAAACAGATGTTATGATGTTTTTGAACTTAAGAAAAGCACTTCCTACTCAAATATCTAATTCTCTCTGTATGTTTGAAAAACACTACAGATATTATTGGAGGTAAAATGCTCAAATTTTTTGGCAGGTTATTTGGACGTAGTGTACAACGTACATATAGTGTTGATGTTTTATTACCTGTGGTTCTCCTTTTAGGTATTCTGGTGCTGGTTAATTTCTTATCCTCTCGTCGTTTTTTGCGCGCTGACCTCACTGAGGATAAACGTTACACTGTCTCAAAAGCAACCAAAAATGTTATTAAAAGTTTGGATGATATTGTCACAATTACCGTCTACTTTTCCACAGAACCGGCGGACGTAGCACGAATCCGTCGTGATGTCAGAGATGTCCTTGACGAATATGAAGCATTCTCTCAAAAACTTCAGATTGACTTTATCGATCCTGCCGATTTTGACGATGCACAGAAACAGGAACTCCGTTTCAAAGGTATTCCCGAAGTGCAAGTTAATGTTCCCGGGGAAGACAAACTTGAAATAGCAAACGTGTATATGGCTATTTCTGTCGGCTATGGTGGTAAAGAAGAAGTCCTTCCAATTGTGCGTTCAACTTCTAACTTGGAATATGAACTCACCTCTACAATTCTCAAGGTAACCACTAAAGAAGCAAAAACAGTTGGATTTTTGACAGGACACGATGAATTCGACATCAACGCACAAACACAAGGACATCAACAATTTCGCGGACTCTTGGATAAAAACGCACAGGGGCAATATAATCTTACCACAGTTGACCTACGATCAGGAGAACCGGTGGATCAATCTATAACTACATTAGTTGTAGCAGGACCAAAACAAGAATTAACAGATCGAGAGAAATATGAGATTGACCAATTTATTATGCGTGGTGGAAGGACTATATTCCTGATTGATCCCGTTACAATGCCGCCCGGAACGGTACAAGCAACACCTCTTAGCACCGGTCTAAATGATCTACTTGAACATTACGGTATCAAACTGGGAAATAACGTCCTTGCGGATCTTAGATTCCACGATAGCGTACGGATGGACCGGGGAATTATGAGATTGATTCAACCTTATCCTTATTTTGTTAAGATCGCTAAAGCTAACTTCTCAAAAGAACATGCTGTGACCAGTCAATTGGAGGTATTGACTTTGCCTTGGACGAGTTCTTTAGAGACATTAGACAAAGAAAGTATCAAAGCAACACCGTTAGCAAAGACAAGTGAATTTGGACGGAGTTCCCAAGGGTTTTACAACTTAGATCCAAATTTTCCAATTCCACAGACCGATTTACAAGCATATACTGTTGCTGCTGCTTTGGAAGGAAAATTCAAAAGTTTCTATGCAGATAAGGAAATTCCAGCAGTCGCATCCACAGCAGATACCGATACCGAAAATGGTAATGATACACCCACCCCAGCACAAGATGAGGAGGAACGAACAACTATTACCGAAAGTGCTGAAACGCAAATTGTTGTGGTAGGAACAGCACAATTCATCACACAGTTGTCCCCTAACGGTATTGAATTTTTCTTAAACAGTATAGACTGGCTAACCCTTGGTGAGACTCTCATTGGCATCCGTTCACACGCCATCACCGATAGACCTCTAAATGAGGAGGTGTCAAGTTTTGCGAAGAATTTCATCAAATACTTGTGTACTATCGGGATTCCACTGCTAATTGTTATTTTTGGGTTAATTCGGTATTTCTTAAAAAGGAGGGTAAAACGGTTGGTTGGTGCTTACGGTTCACCACTTTAAACTTTCCAGAGACATTGGAATCTGCCAACCGAATGGAACGATGAAAAAGAAACAACTTCTTATTTTAGGCGGTATTTTTGTTTTTCTACTACTCGTCGTCCTCATCTTTGAAAACCCTTTCAGGAAAAGTGAGTACCAAAAGAAGATTGAAGCGGCGACCGCGCTGTTCCCGAACTTCAATATGGATCAAGTTATAAAAATAGAAATCATCGCCAAAGGTGAAACTACAACGCTCTCAAAAC
>JAPPMR010000129.1 GCA_028818995.1 Candidatus Poribacteria bacterium
GTGACGCAAAAAATCAGGGGGAGGTTTGCCTTCTCGGATGAACATGTGGTCATCGCGTCCCTCAAATTCGGCAAATAATTGCGGAAAATAGTGGCGGAGCGCAGAAATTGACACATATTTATCATAACAATAATCCAAGTGTTCAAAAAGTTTGTTGATTGCAGCATCAGGATTTTTCATGACGACTCCGTGCGTAGGAACAAGCGCCGTTGGCGATGACTGGCGAACCTTTTCAAGACTATCTTTCAACTCATCTCGCGCACCGAGAAATCCGTGATAGTCGGTTGTTTGCTGTCCCTTCTGTAGGCTATAGAGTTCCCACAACTTACCTTCTTCGTAGATGAGATCGCCGGTGAACGCGAAACGTTTGTCGTCAACATCAATGAGATAGGTAACACTGCCGTCAGTATGTCCGGGTGTTTCAATCACTTTGATTGATGCGGATCCCCACTCAAATTGCGCGCCTTCGGCGTAGGTATCTGTCACATGGATAGAATTGGCGAGCATAAGATTGTGCGGGTGGCAGTTGTAGAGATGCCATCTGTATTTTGGATCGTTCCAAAAGGTTTCAACCTCAGAAAACCACTGTGCCTCAGCCGCTGGAACGCCGACACGAACATTCTCTGGGATAAGGAACCCTGCTGTGCTATCGCGATGATGGTGCGTATATAGAATCTGCTCTACTTGGGTAATTCCCAACTCTGTTAGTGTTGTATGAAGAGTTAATCCACTTGGATCAATGAGAAGCGCACGGTTACCGTCGCGAAGTATGCCGGTATTGACATGTCCGTGATGTATATATAGGTGATCACTGAGTTGAGAATAGTGTGTTTTCATAAAAATCCTTATTTTTCCTATTTATAACCTAAGTTGCCGCCTATGTAGCACAATCTGTTAGATTGTGCCTGTGAGGACGCAAATTAAAAGTTTGCGTTACAGAAGTGTCCATTAATTGTAAGTTTTACTATAATCGAGAATTACTCAATCATGAGAACAAGAAAATTGGTCTATTCCTCAACATCCAATTTCTTTGCGCGCATACCGTCCTTTTCAATGACTGCCATCCGCACTCTATCTCGAGATCTACCTTCCAAATCAATAGCCTTCCACTGTCCTTCGCTGGACATTATTGCGAAATTTTTGTCCATACCTGGAAAGCCAGGTGGGCGGCGCATGAAAAAGTCGTCATCATTCTCTGCCAAAGTCCAATTGGTATATTCGAGAGGTTCCCCAGTATCCCACTGCCACTTACTTCCAAAGGTAGCATAGCTCAGACCGATCCAATACGGTTCGTTTCCAAAAGAACCTTCAATTTCAAATGCCACCTCAAGCCATACCTGTTCTTGCTCACTGGTAATGGTAACGAGATGTGCATCTTCAGCATCTGCTTTATTTTGTGCTTCCTCCCGACTGTCACACCGAATAACCATATACGCGTGTCCGTTTTCTGGATTAACGATCCAGACCTTGGGAACATCGGGTTCGTAGCGATAACGATTTATATCTGTTTCAACATTTTCCAGGGGTGGGTCAGCAAGTTCATCAAAATTACCGTCCAGTGTCATAACCACGCCTTCATACGGCTCCCCTTCTTTGAGAATCAACATATCCGCGATTGCAGAGAGTCCAAGATGTTCAATTGACAAAGAGTAAATTCCGGGTGTAAACACGGAGAGTCGAAAATTTCCATCTGCATCGGTTTGGATTGGACGACTGAATACATCTCCTTTTATTTTACCTAAATCCAACATACCTATGTTAACTTGTAGGGAAGCGTTTACAAGTGGTGTGCCATCCTTGAATTTGATTTTGCCCTGAATCAAAAGTTGATCTCTCATCTGAGACCCCATCATAATTACTGCTACGTTTTCGATTTTTGCCCCAGGTTTGATAGCAAATGTTACGCCACCAGTTTCAGGGGAGAAAGAGAATTCGTGCGCATAGAACGTAAATTTGCCGAAGTTAATGGATTTTATCGCAGGTGGCGGCGTATAACTGAGGTGTTCACGACCAGGCGGTTGCGGCTTTTTCTTTGGAGGGTTGGCATGTAAGACCATGATCTGAGCCAATCCAGAGGCTATATTTGTAAAAGTAAAACGCCCTTCTGAATCCGTAACAGTTCTTAAAAAAGGTGGACGAGTTTGCTTTTCTTGTTCATTAGGGATTTTTCCCATCCTCTGTTGTCGGATATGGGCAGGCATACTGGGTGGTGGGGATGGGTCCTGTCGGAGGAAAGGATAGAGCGTCTTGTCATATATCATATTCAATCCTCCACTTTCTCTAATCTTGACATGAAAGAGTACAATAGGTGTCTCTGCAACGGGTTCCCCCTCTGCAGTAATTACACGTCCTGATAAGGTTGAGAAACTTTCCTCAGCAGGACTATTGTGGACTACTGTAAGGACTAATACACATAGTACTGTTAGGACCATAACAGCGTTTTTTCGGCTGCGTAAAAGAGTCATGATAATTTTCTCCTTATAGGTTTCACAAATAACTGTTGTTAAGCAGTAAGAGCAGCATTACTTCTCTGCTTGTGGCGTAGGTACGTTAAATCCCTCTTTTTCAAGGATTGCGTACTTCACTGAAGACAAGAACGGACTATTGGGTCCAATTACCATCCATTTCTTTGAATGGAAATCCAAAGCGAAAGGATCTTTACTTTCGTTAACATTGATATAATCAGATTTCTCTGAATTTCTCCAGTTCATATAGGTAAGGGGTTGCCCGTTATCCCACTGCCAAGAATCCTCGTTTTCAGGTACACTCAATCCAATCCAAAAAAATGATCTTTCAGGAAATAAACCTTCCAACCATTTCTGTTCCGCTTCGTCGTTAATCGCGACAAGATGTGCGTTTACAGCAGCGGCTTTAGCTTTGGCATCTTTCCAACTATCACAGTCAATTTTTCTGTATCCGTGCCCATTATCAGGATTCACCAACCAAATTCCTTGTCGCTTTTTCTTCCTATCAATGTTTTTGAGGACAAAAACAAGATCATCATAACGTTCACCTTCGTTTAGGACGATCGTCTCTGACTGTGCGACCATCCCTTTATAAGTCATCTTCACCGTGTTTTCGCCAGGTGCCCCTGCATTATACGATACGAAATAACCTTGGTTATCGGTAGAAACACCATAACCAGAACTACCTCCGCCCCCTCCACGTCCCCCTGGAGAACGACGATAACGTTTAACTTCGAGCCAAACCTTTTCATTCATAAGTGGTGTTCCATCTTGTAGTAAAATTTGTCCACGAATCCTCGTCCGCGGCGTTGTAACGTTCACAACAACATTTTCAAGGTGTTCACCTTGTTCAACGGCAAAGGTCAATTTACCAAAAGAGGTTGGCATTGATCCACGAAACGCTATCGAATGAAAGGTTAGGTCGCCGATTGTGATGGATATAAGTTCATGATCAGACCCATGTTCGGGAAACATAGTAAACTGTGATGAAACAGGG
>JAPPMR010000537.1 GCA_028818995.1 Candidatus Poribacteria bacterium
CCGTGTGTCTCACAGTGAACAACGCTTTCATCAAAAAGATCAACCGAGCGAAACCACCGTTTACCAATTTTCTGTAAATGATCCGCCATATCGCATTTCACACTTTTGCCAAGATGCAGGACAACTACGCCATTGGATTTAAGACGCTCTTTCGCTTGTCGAAAAATTGGGATATATACATCAAAACTACTTTTCTGTTTTTCATCAACAAAAATCGATGGACGCGTTTTAAAATCGTGAGCAGACCAGCCCGAAAACCATAAACGCAACCAGTTCACAGAGTAAAATCGGGTGCTGTCAAAGAAAGGCGGAGATGTAATAACAGCATCCAGCCGATCAACTTCTCTAGGCCACCAACTTGCTGCATCTCGGAGAAATATCTTCCCTGGTCGAAAGCCTATAGGCAAATCCTCGCTGAATCCTCGCTGAATTTTGGCGCGTAGCCGATCAATCAGCGAGCGGTATTCATAGGGTCCCGTTGGTTTATAGGGTGTAATCGGATGGGAACGGCGACTCAGGGCGTATGGACGATTTCCATGTAAAATATGGAGCAATGAAGCAAACACAAATTGCTCTTCAGGTGTCTCTGGTGGGTGCATTTGAAAATAGCGTCGCGTCAAGAGGACTTCTTTTAAGGTCCGGGACTCGTAATATTCAACTATTTTTCCATTGAACCCAAACTGATGTGCTTCAGTGAATTCCGCAGCTGTAACCGAGTGACAACTAATGAAATCTTCTATTGTTTTAATAACTGTTGTACATCCTTTTTTTGTAGGTTGTTGAACCTTTGCACTGGCAATAGCAAGAGCAGCAGGGCTTATTTCAAAACCATAGGCGTGTTTGCCGGTCAGTGCCGCTTCAAATGGAATTGTGCCAGCACCCGCGAACGGATCTAAAATTCGCCCATCTTCTGGAACAAATGTTTGTATCAAGTGATGTGCGATGGCAGGTTTTAGCTTACCCGGATAGGAACATAATGAGTGACGAGTATGTCCCCAATTCCGTTTTGTAAATGGTGTTTTCTGGTGCGGTAGATTTTGCTTGAAGATATCCCATCCGATTCGCCAATTCACGGTTCGTTTTTTGCGAGCTTCTTTTTTTTTGCTGGAGGTGTACTTGAAAACAAGGAGTGATTGTTTGAGTAACATTCCGCCCCTGGACTTGCGTTTTCTAAGGGTCACAGAATCCGATAAAACAAAACCGAGGTCTTGCAAGCATGCTGATAACAATTCATCTACGGGAACATGAATACCAGCATAACAAGAATCTCCGATATCAATTGCCACTGTCGCCTCAGGAGTCAAGTGATGACGAATTGCTTGGAATATTTCTGTTATCTCAGTAAAATAACTGGCTATCATGCGAGGGATGCGGGAGTCGTAAGCATTTTGTTCAAGTTGAAAGACAACTTTCTGGACATCCGGGTGGAATTGGATAGGCGTTTTAGAAACGGTTACGTCATTGATGCCCGCAGTAAAGGATACAGCGCGAAACCTAGTTAAGTCTTCCTTTTCTTTTAAGCAACGCAAAAACCATAATTCTATCTTTGTGTTGCGAAAATAATTTGTTCCGTTGACATACGGCGGGCTTGTTATTACCGTATCAATGCCAAGAGGTGATAGAGTATCTAACGAGCGAGCATTTTCACAGATGAGTAGTGGTTCAGTTCCCAGACCGTCAACATCGTTTTGAATATCGTGAGCCACCCGATTGATGTTTCGACAAATTCCTTCAATAAGTGGTACTGTTTGTCGTTCAAACTCTCTTGCCGTTTTGTATCTCAAATCACCCGATCGCTTCATCCGAGAGGCAGGGACGAGTGCGGATAGCGTTGCAACCGTGATGAGATCTGCCAAAATCGGACTTTCAAGAGCAACTTCATCAATCCATGAGCGAACCCGTAAAACTTGATCATGAACCAAATCATCAAAAAATAAACTATCACCAAAGGTTTGTATGTAGGACTGATGTAAGGTATAATCTTGTGGGTATTTTTCCAGTTCTTTGAGTGAAGTCTCGGCTTGCGCAAGGGCTTCAGCCAATGCGGAGCGTTGCGATAATTTTAATCGCCTGACCCGTATTTTTGTTAAACTCATAAATTGCAAAACCGGATTTATTTCACAGAAATAAGCAGTTTTGTTGAGTTGTGATGCAGTAAAAACGGTTGTTCCTGTTCCAGCAAATGGGTCCAGAACGGTTTGGGCATTCGGGGCGTATCTTTCTAAAATAGATTCCACGAATTCAGTAGAATATCCTTCTAAGTACGGATACCATCGGGCGAAGGGCTCTTTTCGACCACGTTTGAAAGTCACAGTCACCGGATCGAATAATTCTGTTTTTGGCTCGATCCCTGGCAGTTGAAGTTGAACAGCAGGTTCCCGAATAAGATTTATGGAATGCTCCAACTGACGAAGACAATAGGCATTTAAGGGTAAATTGTCGGCTTTCGCACTCGCTACAAGAGTCTGATAATCATTCCCTAAGAGTTGACGCAATTCAGCACTGGAAAGCCCTTTAATACATTCATAAATTTCATCTGTTCCTTTACCAAAGGCTAAGGTTAGCGATTTTTTCTTAGGTGTTTCTGCCGGATACTCAGGAAAGTAAACGGCTTTGTATTTTTGAGCCATTAATTTTATCCTCCGGGATTCAGAATTTATTATTTTTTTCGCAATCCATGTATATACTATCATATTATGATAGTTTTGTCAAGAGATTAAACAATCCGAATTGCTTATAGAAAATATATGAGTGTTGCCCACACGGCTGATTAGATGTTCAGTGAGGGTAACTTACCTAATCAACCCATTTTACCAAAGCGAAATGACAGGGCACAATTAAATTTCTTGACATTTCCGTTCAAATATGTTATACTTAATGGCGTGTAACATATTTCTTTTTCGCATGCTCGTGAAACTTAGTAAAACAGCGTGCGTAATTAACAATTAAATAAATAGATTACCCAAAAAAGCGTTGAAGGGGAGGAGTAAGTCGTCCGGACTTGCCAGAGAAGGAGACTCATTGGCTGAAAGGTCTCCACAAGTTCCCACGATTGAAGGTCGCCCCGGAGCTGCTAATCTGAACAGATATCCCAGTAGGATTGGTCGGTGTGATGCCCGTTAACGCATCCCAAAGAGTGCTCTTTCTCAGTGTAGACGGGAAACCTTGTAAGCCGGATACCTTGAATGAAAGTGAGAAAGAGAATTGGAGTGGTACCACGGTAAGGTCAGTGTGAATGCCCTTCTCGTCTCCATGTTCGGAACGAGGAGGCTTTTTCTTTTGTAGCGCAAGTTTTCGGTTTGCAAGCTGCACCGACTTCTGTAGAGCAAGTTTTCGGTTTGCAAGCTGCACCGAAAATTCAACGACTCCGCGTAGGGAACAGGGAACTACATCCCCTCCCCTGCAGCTTATGAGGAAAATTGGCATGGAACTTTCAGGAGCGCAAATCCTTGTTGACAGTCT
>JAPPMR010000186.1 GCA_028818995.1 Candidatus Poribacteria bacterium
CGTTTGTTGTTCCAAAACAACCTGGTGTAAAAAAACTCATCCCACAAGAAACGTTAGAATCGTTGAAACTCTGGCCCACAAATGAGGATCGTGCCAAAGGTGCACCGAGATTCAGAGAAATGAGAGATGAATTGAATAAGACAATTGATTCCTTATATCAGTTTGTGGAGGATCGCCAAGAATTCACGGGGTCAGATATTTGGGGATGGTTCAAAGTAAGTGCAGAAGAATACTTACAACCAAATGCACTAAACTATATTATCTGCATATCAGATGGATACCTTTATCTTGACAGAATTTATGTCTCTTCTTTGCCTAAAAAAGGTAACAAAACCGCTGTTATCCTCCATGCGGTAGTAGAAAAGTTCAGTCGAGACCCGAATTGGAAAACCGAATTTGTGCGTGAAGGTTACGGGTTGCTCCCAATTGAAAAAGATTTTAGTAAGTATAATGTCAAGTTTCTAATGGTTGAAGTTGGCCTCCCTGTATTAAGGGTAAAAGACTTACCAATACTAAAAGCATATTGGACACCCTGGTTACAAGATATGGGAATTTCTGATGCGGAGTTCGTACACACTCAGGACGATCCACAGGTCGTTATAGAGAAGGTGGAAGAGTTTCTTTCACCACCTAAAAAATTGCCCACAAAAAAATAACAAGAAAGGTTAGACGTTACTATATTTACTAAGCTACGTCTCTTAATTCGCTTAAGGAATCCCTTATGTCAACCAGAATATTACACACTTTTTCGTTGTTACCCTCATATCCCTTATCCCCATCAATGAGATTGCGATTGTGGAGGGTAGTGTCTGAATCGCGGATTGGCACGGATTTATCGAATTTCGCGGATTTATCGAATTTCGCGGATTTTGAGTTTCCATGTTCACACCTCGTGCTTGCCCAGGCTGCAAATTTCTGTTGTTCTTAATTGCAGTATATGCAATTGAAGCTGCTTTTTGAAAGTAAATTTAGGATATACGAAGGAAAAATCCGTGTAATCTGTGTCATCCGCGATAATCCGCGATTCTGACAGTAGAGATTCAGAATCACGGATTTGCGCTGATTTATCGGATTACGCGGATTTTAAGAGTATTGCATCGGCACCAACTTACGGACACATCAAAAGGCTATATTAGCAAACATGAGAATACAACTTGATGATACCAAAGTCAATAATCCGTGCAATCTGTGTAATCCGTCTAATCCGCGATTCTGACAGGCAAGAGAATCAAACACTCGTGATGAAGGATTCTACAAAATGACCAACTTAAAATACAAAGATATAACCAAAAAGATTATTGGCGCGGCATTTGAGGTGCATAAGTTTTTGGGGAATGGATTTCAAGAAGTGATTTATCAGCGTGCATTAGCGATTGAGATGAGAAAGGCAGCACTGGAATTTGGTCGTGAAATAGAACAGGATATTTTCTATAAGGATTTTCCAAAACCTATCGGGACACGTAGAGCAGATTTTGTGGTGGCAAAAAAAGTATTAGTAGAGATAAAGGCTATTACCGCGTTAGAAAATGTACATGAGGCGCAATTATTAAATTACTTGAAAGCATATAGATTGGAAGTAGGTTTGTTCATTAATTTCGGTGAGAAAAGCCTAAACTTTAAAAGAGTAATTCTTTCACAACGTAATCGTGTTATTGGCAATTGACGCTGTTTTTCTGAATCGCGGATTGGTGCAGATTACACAGATTAGTCTTCTGTGCGAATATCCCAATCCTGTGAAAAGCACCTTGAAATACCAAACAAAAAAATCCGCGAAATCCGCGTCATCCGTGATAATCCGTGATTCAGACATTTCCAAAAACCTTACCCATCCACCAAAAGTGCCATTCAATACTCCAAGAATCCTTATCCTCCGAGATACTGAAACAAAATACACGCTCATCCGACATGTGAAAAACGCATCAAGCCAAACTTTCCTGCAAACTTATTGTCAATATATTGGATATCTATTG
The DNA here is from genome assembly GCA_028818995.1 of Candidatus Poribacteria bacterium. The sequence goes on from JAPPMR010000186.1 coordinate 1,971, forward strand.
TTCCTAAAACCACAAACCTTCTGATCACCATCCGTAACAAGTTATAATATCAGTATGAAAAACAAACCGATTTTCAAACACAAAAACAATCAGACCAAAAATCTGCAGCACAAACTGCTCAAGAGAAAAACCGTGTTTCTCATACAGATGAGAAATATAAAAATTAAATTTTTTTTTCAAAATCAGAAAAATGCCTATAAACCCATACATAGACTGGTTTAATAGCGAATTTAGAAATCATACCGTGGTATGAAAAATCATACCGTACGGTATGATTTTATGTAATAGCGATCTCCGAATCGCGACCTGCATCTGTCCGAGCGATCTCCGAATCGCGACCTATATTTGTAGGAGCGATCTCCGAATCGCGACTTTACACACCCACACCAAAATCAATTGTTGACAAAATATCTAAATAAAAATATAATTGACATTAGAAGTGCCTTACATAGTCCAGCAAGCAACGACTCTTAATTCGCTCAGGGAATCCTATATGTCAACCAGAATATTACGTATTCTTTTCATTATCACCCTCATTTCCATAACACACGCAACAGCACATGACTCCTCTAATGTGGATTACTTCGACCACATCACACTCTTCTCTGATGGCAGAATCACCCGCTTCACACACATGCCGATACAGGTGTATATTTCGCCAGTCATAAAGGAGAGCCCATACTTACCAGAACTCCGCTACGCGATGCGTGAATGGGAGACGACCACTGAAGGACTAATTCGCTTCCAAGAAATAGATACATCCCAAGACGCAGATATCCGAGTCAGTTGGGGATATAGTAGTCTTATGGATATTCACGACACGCGGCTCGGCAGTGCGCGATTAAGGCGTTTACAGAACACGGTAAGAACTTTTTCCCACGCTACCGGCTACACCAGTACAGATCGGCACATACAACAAACACCAACCGATAACACTGAGACAACAGATCACACAAACAAAGATAATTTCAGAGTAGAAATTATACTTATGCTGGAAGGTGATAAAACCATTACAGAACTGTCCCAAAAGGAGATGCGGACGGTGTGCCTGCACGAGTTTGGACATGCACTTGGATTGTGGGGACATAGTCCACACCCTGGCGATATATGTTATCCCACGGCAACAGCACAGCATCCAACACAACGCGATATAAATACACTGCGGAAACTCTATAACACACCAATTGATACACCGCAGCACGACATTGCCATCAACGCTTTGAAAACCGAAATTGCGCAAGCACCAAGGCAGCACTATCCTCACTATCTGCTTGGTGCGGTTTATTTTGACAAAGGCGATATGGAATCCGCAATTGATAGTTTCAAAGATTGTCTTGAACGCAATGAAAACTTTCAACCCGCTATTGAGAAACTTCTACAGGCTTATCAAGAAAAAGGACAATTAGGGACAGCGATTAATCTGCTTGAACAAAGGATTAAAGAGAAACCGAGTGCTGCAGACTATAACACACTTGGAATACACTACTATCA
>JAPPMR010000550.1 GCA_028818995.1 Candidatus Poribacteria bacterium
TTTTACAAGAAATTGAAGCGGTTCAAACAATAGTTCATGCTGCGAATGAAATCAAGTCAAACAGTGAGAGAGTCAAAAGTATCATAACAAATTTTAATGGTGCGAACCCAGTTACAGAGGGAACTGAAGGAAAAAAATCATTTACCTTGATTTTTGGGAACATTTTGCCGATTGACGTGTGTTAGAGTTACAACGGACGACTCACCATACGGTGATTTTTTCTTGACATTTTGTTAATTTATAACTATTATTTATAAATGAAGTTGCAGGGTTATCCCGCAAAAGAAAACCCTGCAATGAATTACAAATAGAAGGAATAGTTTTGCTATCCCTTGCTGATTTAAATTGTAGCATAATTAGATTTGTTTGTCAAAAAAAATATCGTGTAGCCTGAACCTAACAAAAATTCTGTTTAGGATCACGTAACTGAAATTGATAAACAGTTCTACAGAAACATGCTGATTTTTCATTGGCAAGGGATAGCAAGCTATTCCTTATCCCACCAATAGGAGAAATCAGCATGTTTGTTTTTAAAGAAATAAGCATAAAGAGAAAATTGTTGTCAATAATAATTCTGATCTTTATATTGGGCTGTGGGGCAGATGTCAAAGAAGATGAGTCTGAATCTTCAGTATATCTCCGTTTTTACGCCGTTTTCCTTCAAGAGTATGTGTTTGAACATACTCTAAAAAACATTCGGAAAAACAAGAGGACAGTTTAGAAAACTCTTCTGGCGTATATCCTGTCAGTGCCAGAAACCTTTTAGGTTTGTCCTTTAATGTTTGATAACTGGTCATCTGTTAGCCTCAAAATGTAGATTGATACAAGTCTAACAGAGATTAACTAAAATTAACACTTAATTCGTTATAATGTCTATGATTCAAGAAATACAAAAAAGATGCAACTTGTTTGCAACTTGTTTGTAGTAGTGTTAACCCGAGCGCGCGGAGTTGCGACATGACAGAAGATGAATTCCTTGAACTGGTCCGCAAACATCAAGATCAGGTTTCTCGGCACGCCTTCTATCTACTCAAAAACAGTAGACATTATAATGATTTACTATAGTTTGGACAATTTTAAAAGTTTCTGTCCGATAGATTTAGGTTAGATGAAACGCTGGACAGCTCAGAAAGATTCTGGGACACATTTCGTCCGCTGGGGATGCTCTTATCGCATCCAATATCTGTTTTTCTGTGAGGCTTTACAAAAAACGTAACGCGTAGCAAATGATTCTTACTGCTCAACTAACCAGTAGCCCCAGCGGGCGAAATGTGTATAGAAACGATATTCCAACCCTAACCCCAGCGGGGCGACAGGTGTGGGCCTCTAAATAAGACTTTGGACTGAACTCTCGTCAAATTCACTTGAACAACGTGTAAACTGTCCAAACTATAGTAATATTAACACTTAATTCGTTATAATGTCTATTCAGAAATTGAATAAGATGAAGAATATAAGGAGAGCATTGAATTGCAGTTAAACACGTTTTTTGTTAATCAAAATCGATCCATTAAAAATGGTATTATGGTTTTAGTGGGAGTCCTTGCATTCGAGTGTCTCCTATTTTATGCCCAAGGAATTAATATTCAAGACAGCACAATTAAAAAAGGCACAACACACCCCGATATTGTACAAATCGGCAAAGACGCTACGGTTAATTTAGTTGTTAAAACAACCGACGGTGTGCTTGATAGCGGTAGCGGTTTCTTCATTCGGCAAGACCTAATTGTCACTAACATTCACGTCGTATCTGGTATTCACGGGAAATCAATCAGTTGTATTGCAAAACAGGTTAACCAACCGATAGAATATGACATCAAAGGGGTGATGGCGAGTGATCCAGAACACGATTTGGTTATCTTAAAGGTTGATGGTGTAAGCAAGAATGTTCTGTCTCTTGGTGAAAGTGAGGCAGTAATCCTTGACGAAGATGTTTTCGCTATAGGCACACATGGGAACAATGCCACCGGTGAAATGGTAAAAGGCACGATAAGCCGAATCACTCCCGATTTTTTTCGTATGCAAGCTACACTCCCTCCGGGATATAGTGGCGGTCCGCTCCTAAATGACGCAGGTAAAGTAGTCGGGATTTGCGTAACGGGTGGCATCACAAAAAACTATGGATACGTTATTCCATCAAACCATCTTAGGAAACTGCTGCAGGACATGCCAGCACAAGAAAAACCTTTGGATAAATGGCGAGAGGAACGTTTCATTCAAGCCTATGCTATCGTAAAACAGGGTGATAAAAGCTCAGCATTAGGAGATGTTAAGCAAGCAATCACGGCTTACAACGCTGCTATAGGTCTAAAGCCGGATTTTGCAGCTGCCTTTTCACGGCGAGGATCGGCGAAGTATCGCTTGGGAAACTACAAAGGGTCTATAAAAGACTATGACGCAGCTATTGCTCTCGGTATGGATTATGCAGCTATCTATGTAAACCGAGGGGTCGTTAAAAGAACATTAAAAAACTATAAGGGCACCATCAAGGACTATAATAAGGCAATTTCTCTTGACCCAGAGAGTGTTGAGGCTTACTTGAACCGTGGAAACCTTAAGTCAGATTTGGGGGATTACAAAACTGCAATTGAAGATTACAATACTGCGATTCAACTCAAACCGAAAGGTATGCTACTTGCCGCTTCTTACCTAAAACGAGCCAACACGAAATCGGATATGAATGATTATGTAGGGGCGATTGAAGATTACAATCGAGCGATCCACCAAAAATCTAACAATACTGTTCTGACCACTGCGTATCTCAATCGTGTTCTGCCCGTTGCATATCTCAATCGTGGGCTTGCCAAGTCTAAATTTGGCGATGCCAAAAGTGCTATTGAAGATTACGACGAAGTTATCCGCCTAAAACCCCGAAATGCCATGCTTGCCGAAACTTATGCGCATCGTGCGGCTGCTAAGTTTAAGTTAGGTGACAATATAGGAGCAATCCAAGATTATGACAATGCTATCCGCCTTGCCACTGATAATACCGACTTTTCTGCTTACGCCTATAGCAGACGTGCTGCTGCAAAGTTGTCCATTAACGATAATAAAGGCGCAATTGATGATTGTAACACCGCGATTCGTCTTAACCCAGAGCTCGCTGAAGCATATAAGACACGAGGCGATGCAAACGCCAATCTACGCAACTATAAAAACGCCATTAAAGATTACGATTCAGCTATCTACTTGAAACCTGACTATATCAAGGCATACTATCAACGCGGAAATGCAAAGGTTGAAATAGACAGCGTATCGGAAGCAAAAATAGATTTCCGAACTGCCTTAAAGTTTGCCAAATCTGAAAGTCCTCAATCTCTGATAGACGAAATTGAGAATGCATTCAGCCTAATAAAATAACTCTCTGACAGTCGATAGCCAATTGATGCAGACAAAATCTTCACGGGTGTGTAAAGTTTTTCGCATGAGCGTTAGGCAGCTTTTGTGTTTGGATACCAA
>JAPPMR010000635.1 GCA_028818995.1 Candidatus Poribacteria bacterium
ATCTACTGTTTACAGTATTCTGATCCTTGTTTTCCTCGTAATATTTCTGATAAATAGCATTCGGCATAGAAAAGAGATAAAAATTTATCTGAAATATGGCGTTTTGTTTGCTGTCATTGCTATTGCGCTTGACATTATTGTTGTGGTATTGATTCCGAATTTCTTTGAAATAATGCCTCTTCCGGCGTTGCTCGCAATAGATGCGGTTGTTTTTGTGCGAACCCTAATATTCACGTGCTTGGGGATCTATTATTGTACGAAACTGGGAATCGTAGAGATTCCACTGCTAAGAAGGCTTTCCCGTAAAATTGATAATTTTGAAATGATTACGTGGCGGAGTTACATGACCGCCGTAATCTTAGTGGTCGCTGGGGCTATACTGTTTTCTGTTCTTCTGTTTAAATTGACTTCTCCACAGTTATCGGAGGCTATGAAGCAATTATCCAAAGATCAGGGTGCCAGATTGGGCATTAGTAGCGAGCCAACAGTGCTGACAGCTTTCGTTGTTATAGCCTTTGCGTTTGGTGAAGAAATACTTTTTCGGCTTGGTATTCAGAACTATTTGGCACAGCAATTTCGACTCAATGGAAATAAGTATTGGGTCGCTGTTGTTTTAACTTCAGCGATCTGGGCACTGGCGCATGCGAATATTCTCACGCCTGAATGGATAAAGATTGTTCAAATTTTCCCATTCGGAATAGCATTGGGGTTCCTTTTCAAAAAATATGGCTTAGAGAGTTGTATATTTGCGCACGGAATTTTCAATCTTAGTATGATGGGTATAGGTCCGTATCTCATCACATATACAGGTTGAAAGAACGGATCAGAGGTTGGCGTGGAAAAGTGAAGGTTTGCTGAATGAGGTTTTGGGGTTCTGAAGTCTCTGGTATAACGAAGGGAGCAGAGTAGATCGGGATTCATAATTTACGTGGTAAACAGTAGAAAATGTGGTATAATATCTCAAGGTTAAAAATTTTTAATCTTGATCCGCGTCTGGGGAAAGAATGACTGTGGAGGAGATGTCTAAGGAATACCCGAACGAATGGTTGTTTATTATGGGGGGAAATAATATGATAAAATCAGCAGCAGAAACGCTTTTTGAAAAAGGCTTTGAGCAAGGATTTGAAGTAGGATTTGAGGAAGGCAGAATAATAGGCAAAACAAAAGTTATTCAGCAAGACATTACAAAAAATATTGCAAAAATTGTTGAACAGGGCATTGCAATAAATATTGAGCAAGACATTGAAAAAGACATTGAAAAAGTTATTGAGCAAGCCAAGGTAAAAGTTATTCAGATGGGCATTGCAAAAGACATTGAAAAAGTTATTGAGCAAGCCGAAGTAATAGGTATTGAGCTAGACATTGCAGAAAACACTGATAAAACTATTGAACAGGGCATTTTAATGGGTATTGAGCAGGGCATTGAAAAAATTATTGAGCAAGTCAAAGTCGAGGTATATCGTGCTTGGCACACAGATTGGGAAAATGAAGACAGGCAGCAGATGCCATAATAGCACCTTAAGTAAATGCAGACTTCATTAACATAGTTCTTACGGCAGAGTACCCAAATGAAAAAGCCAAAACTTGTCGTTGAACACCTCATGAACGACCGATTACTCGTCCAATCTGTTGCGACCTCAAAGTCTTTTGATTGGCTCAAATGGTTAGAGACAGAAGAGCTTGTCGAATTTTTTGCTGAGTTGTTCAAGCTGCTAACGCGAATCTCAGAAGACAAAAAAGACGCTGAAACACTTTCAATTTTTCTCTCCGAATGGCGTGAAACCGCATTGATTAATTCAGAACCGGATGTCTTAGCAGATATTGTTGAAGCACAACAAGAGTTAGCCGCAGACGGTGGCAAAGAGTGGGCACAGATCAAAAAGGAAATTGGACTGTGAATTCCATACCATATCCACTTGCACGCTTCCAAAAAAGGTGGAAAATTTTATCAGAAGGTTGGAACAAGAAACACAAGTGCGAATTAGTACTGCTTTTGAGTACATCCTTGGATCTCCCTTTCGGCATGAAAATCCTACAACCATCAAACCATTACATGGACAGAAGAAAGGGCTTTATCGTTATCGGATAGGGTATCTCCGTTTCATTTAACAAGTCGACAGAGAAGAACGAATAATCCATATTGTACAAATTGACAATCGTGGTGATATTTATTAAGCGTTGTACTGCCATAAAAGGATAAACTATGTTCAATCAATTTTTTAATTTCCTTTTTATGTTTTGTGTTCCTTTTATGATTATTGGTTGTAGCACAATTTTTTCAGCGCAGGAATGGAGTGATAACTACGCGCTAATGGATGGAGTGCAATCAACAAGCCCGCAAATGATTGATGGAAATCTTGAAACTATAGGAGAAGCAGCGTTTACATCAGATAACACAATATATGCATTAAATGATGAAGGAGATTTTGTCCGAAATGATTCTATAGTGGTTGTTTCATTACCAGAAAAGAAAAAAATTTATAGGATTATACTTCACTCGGATAATTTAAAACGTTTTGTTATATACGTGGATAAAGGAAAAAGAACAAAAGGTGAAGATTGGCAACGTATTATAGAGATGCGAGATGTAAGGTCCAATAAAATTGATCTCAAACTTAAGATGCCTTATGATACTCATCAGATTAAAATTCGTATATTGAAGACTCATCCACAAGTTCAAAAATCAAAAACATTTGATATATCAAATTTAAGAGGATCAGGGCGTCTTGATAGATCAATATTACGAATCGTGGGACGCCTATACATATACCAGGCAGAATTCGTGAAATTGAGATTTATGGTTTTAAAACTGTAGAATAGTATTAAAAGAAATAGCATATCTCATCAGTATATCAAAAATTTGCAGCTTGGTTGCGTGCCGTTCACATTCATTTTTTGTTTATATCATAAAATAGTGCATTCACACAGAATTTTCTGAAGGGAGAATTGATAAATGAATAATGATCGACACCAAGCAGTGATTGCAGCTGACCAAGATGCCCAAACTGATGTCAACAAATTTCTGTGGTTTATTGTGGGTTTTGCCGGAAGTATAATTGGAATACTCATCGCGACCATCTATCAGCCAAGACCGCCTGCAACACGTTTGTATGAAAACTCACAAGAATATATTGCATTTTACACAGATACGTATATAATCAAGGCAAGAAGTATTCAACGTAACTATGCCGCAGTGGGTTTTTGTATCCCATTTGCTTTAATTCTTTTTCTTATGGTAATCACTCATGGTAGTTAGAGGTGCTTGATTGGATATGTCATACTAAAACTGATCATTAAGATGTGTAAAAAGAACCTTGAACAGAGGGTAAGAAAATGGATGCTAATCGCCACAACATACGAATTACCGCTGAACAAGATGCACAAAACGATGTCAACAAATTGCTCTGGTTAGTTGCTGGTTTAGCATTAAACGTCATAGGACTTCTTACCGCTTACG
>JAPPMR010000009.1 GCA_028818995.1 Candidatus Poribacteria bacterium
GGATATATTGATTTAGAACGACTTCTTGATAATTTCCGCGATTTTATCTCCCGAGTAGGCTTTCGGATACTTCAAGTACCGGATACACCACAAGAATTCGTCGGGCAGGACCTTCTGTACACCTATCTTGACCAGTTCGTCAGAATTGTACGCGGTGCTATGTATCTTGAAGTGCAAACAGGACGTGGTAGGATTGATCTCGTCATTTTCCACAGTGGACGAAAATATATTGTTGAAACAAAGATATGGGAAGGTGAAAAACGTTATCAAGCAGGTAAACAGCAGCTCATGGCATATCTCAAATTAGAACAAGCAGTAGAAGGTTACTATGTTGTCTTTGATCATCGCGAGAACCCAACACCGCTCGTTGAATCAGAAACAGAGGGAAATGTGAGGATACGTAGTTACGTGATTCCTGTGGTGCAGGAACGTCCTTCATCGGCAACGTCTAAATATTGATTTTCAAATAAGAGGATACCATTATGAGAATAACAACTAACCAACATATACATCACCTAATAATTAAGGGACACAAGCAGGGGGTCTATAGTGTCGCGTTCAGTCCGGATGGAAAAACACTCGCTGGTGACAAGGATAACACTATCCGTTTCTGGGATGTCGCCACAGGACAAGAAAAAAAGATGTTTTGGGTAGATATCGGAGAGAATCACACAAGGACTGTTAGAAGTATCGCATTCAGTCCGGATGGGCAAATTATCGCTGGTGGAGTTAACGAAAGTGAGACGATTTGCCTTTGGGATACGGAAACAGAGGAACAAATCAAAACATTACGGGAGAGGAGAAGTAAAGCATTACATTGGGTCAATACCGTTGCATTTAGTGCAGATAGTAAGATACTCGCAAGTGGTAGTGAGGATGGCAATCTCTACTTGTGGGATGTAGCAACAGGTGAAAAACTCAAAGCGCTAACTGAAGATGCAGAGAATATTTTTAGCGTAGCGTTCAGTCCAGATGGAAAAACACTCGCAAGTGGGAATGCTGGCAATACTATCCGTTTATGGGATATTGCCTCGGGTGAACACAAGGCAACCCTTGAAGGACATAACAATTGGGTTTTTAGTGTAGCGTTCAGTCCAGATGGAAAAACACTCGCAAGTGGCAGTTGGGACAAAACCGTCCGTTTGTGGAATACTGTGAGAAAAAAAGAACTAAAAATATTCGCTGGGCATACGAACACTGTCTGGAGTGTTACTTTTAGTCCGGATGGACAAACTCTCGCGAGTGGTAGTGCGGACAAGACAATCCGCCTATGGGATGTTAACACAGGGGAACATCTTAAAACTATCACAGGACATACTGCACCTGTCAAAAGCGTAGCGTTCAGTCCTGATGGAACAAAACTTGCAAGTGGCAGTGAGGATCGTACGGTGCGCTTGTGGGAAATCGCGTAAAGCGTATCCTCGCGTAATTGTCTTATTGACATAATTTCGGTTTTCAACTAAACTTATGACATAAAGGATAGACTTAGCGTTCAATTTTTATGAAAAAACTTTAACGTTATTCCAAAGGAGGCAATTATGTCAAAAATTCTCGTGCTATCTGGTGAAAACCATCGTTTTAACGCAAGTGCAAATGTAATTCACAGTTTTCTGGATGCAGATGCAGAGATTTCAGCAACATTAACCGATGATAAAGATATTTTAGCGTCTAAGGATTTAAATACTTATGATGCGTGTGTTTTCGGTACTGGCTTCACCCGTTCGGAACGTCAAGAAGATGGCACTTCTAAGCGCGTTCCAGATTTGACCGCTGCACAGGAAGATGGTCTGTTTCAGTTTGTAGACGGTGGCAAAGGATTAGTCGGCATTCATGGTACCGCGTGGTGGATTGGTGGGCGCGCCGTTGATCTCATCGGTGGGCACGCAAATTGGCATCCCCCAGGTTCAACCTTCACTGTGCATATTGAGGATACTGAACACCCCTCGACACAAGGCGTTTCGGATTTTGACGTTGAAGATGAGATATACATTTCAGCGCACGATCCGCACATCCATGTATTAGCAACTGCGGAATGGTTCGGCAAGGCGCATCCGATGGCATGGGTTAAACCCTACGGTTCAGGTAGAGTATTTTATACCACCTTGGGACACGGTCCAGGTACCTTTGAACGTGTCGGAATGCAGAAATTTCTTACACAAGGGGTGAAATGGGCTGCCGCATCGTAAATCCCGCAAAATGCACACGTTAAAGATTAAAAACATCGAAACCGAAATTATTCGTGTTAATCATCGCGGCAATTGGCTTTTCGTTAAGCTGCACGCTGAAGATGGCACAACCGGTATTGGTGAGGCTTCTCACGGTAGAGACGATGAACGTGTCAAACACCTAATTGACACCCTCAAACCCGATATTATCGAAATAAATGTGTTTGAATTAGAAGCATTTCGTCGCCGTTTCTTCCGTGAAAGTGAAGGACACACCTATCACACTGCGTTTAGCGGTATTGAACAAGCAATGTGGGACTTGGTTGGCAAAGCGTTAGACGTGCCGAGTTACCAGATGCTGGGTGGTAAGTGTCGAAATCGGATTCGTCTCTATGCGAATATAAACCGGGCAGCGTTAGACCGGAGTCCTAACGGTTTTGCACGCAATGCTGAGCAGGCAGTCGCAGAAGGATTTACTGCAATAAAATGTGCACCTTTTGATGGAGTATCGGTTTCGGATGTATCAAAAGGCACGCTTACATCTGCTATCCGTTTAGGTATTGATCGAATCCGTGCGATTCGGACTACTATCGGTCCTGAGATCGATTTAATGGTAGATTGCCACAGTCGGTTCAATTCGGGTCTTATCATTCAAACGGCTAAAGCGTTGGACGACCTCAACCTCTTCTGGATTGAAGATCCAGTGCCTTTGACTGATCTTGATGCCGTTGCACATGTAAGTCAATCTACTTCTATGCCAATTGCAACAGGAGAACGCCTGCGCACACTGACTGACTTTGATCGATTGCTCAAACATGGACGCATTGACTATATTTTACCGGACGTCAAACATGTTGGTGGATTGTTGGGTTTAAAAAAGATAGCAATCCTTGCAGAGACAACGAACGTCAAAGTAACACCTCACAATCCAAGCGGTCCCGTCGCCACAGCTGCAAGTGTGCAATGCATGGCAAGCGTGCCGAACTTTGGCATCCTTGAATATGCTTGGGGTGAAGTAGTTTGGCGTAGTACACTTGTTGATCCGGCCGAACAAATTATTGACGGTTTTATTGAACTTTCAACACAATCAGGACTTGGTATATCACTTAAATCTTTATAAACAAAACTTTTTAGGATATAAATTTATGAGACTATTTACACTTTTTAATCTACTTCTGATTGTCTGTTTGATTGGTTGTCTTGGCAGCCAGCAGACAATTGAGACGGAAACTACCTCTACTGAAACAGAAAAGTCTGCTCTCGCAGTCCTTGAACTTTCAACACCTAAAAC
>JAPPMR010000681.1 GCA_028818995.1 Candidatus Poribacteria bacterium
CTGGTATACATCACTCACTTGTATTGGCGAATGGATTGATCATTATTCGTTCTGGTGCGACCTGACATGCAGGAGAAAAAGTTGATGAGCAGTTTCTCACCTGATAGAGCAAAGGTTTACAATGATTATAGATACTCATGTTCATGTCTGGGAAATTGACCCACCGAAATATCCTGTCGGTCCAACGGCTCCGGGTTGGAATTCCTATCCCGATGAACCTGGAACTGCTGATGAACTTTTGGCAGAGATGGACATGCATGAGGTTGATTGGGCTGTGTTGGTGCAAACGAGTTGGTCAACATGGGATAACGGCTACATCGCTGATTCGGTGGAGCGCTTTCCAAATCGATTTATAGGACAAGGTTTGATTGACCCACAAGACCCGGAGAATGCTGACTTGGTGCGTTATTGGATCAAAGAACGGGGATTGGTCGGGTTTCGATTTCATCCGATGTACTACCCAGATGAGAAAATTCTTCTGACCCGACAAAACATAGCAATGTGGGAAGCGATTGCGTCTGTTGATGCAATTATCCAATTTCATCTACGTGCGGAGTTTGCCGATCAAGTTGCCACTATTGCACGACAGTATCCTCACCTTCAACTTATCCTTGACCACATGGGATATCCTCAGGTGAACACAGATGAATCCGAGTTTCAACTGATCGTAGACCTTGCTGAATTCGACAACATATATTTGAAACTTTCAGATGTAGCAGGTCGCTCTCATCAAGATTTTCCTTACGTAGATGTTCATCCATTCATAGAAAAACTGCTATCTGCTTTCGGTTCAGAGCGAACGGTTTGGGGCACAGGATACCCCGGGCATCACAGAGAAAAGCATAACTGGCCTACGTTGGATCAGGAACTCCGCCTTATTCGTGAAGGTTTGCCTTTCTTGACGGATAAAGATAAGGAAAATATTCTCGGAACTACAGCCACGAAAATATGGAATCTTTCAGGTCAATAGTGCTATAAATAAGTCCGCCAATATGATGGTTTTTCACTATAGAACAATAGAAACAGATTGGGGACGAATGACTTACACCGATTCAGGTGGATCAGGTCATTCTTTATTATTCCTACACGGTACTGGTTGTGATTCATCGGATTGGAAATCGATAATTGAACAACTACCTCGCCATCAACGTTATATAACGCTTGATTTTCGTGGACACGGACAGAGTAGCGTACCCACCGAACCATTTACATTAGCAAACCTTGCCGATGATGCCCTACACCTTGTAAACGCAATTGGAATTCAGGCGGTAATACTCGTTGGGCATAGCCTTGGCGGCATGGTTGCAATGGAAGCCGCCAAACATTTACCTTGTATTGTAGGACTTGTTTTGCTTGAGGGATGGACGAGTCTTTCATCGGCAGGAAGTGCTTTTGACACAGGCAGGTTTTACGGTTCACTGTCTCAAACAGAAATTACGAAGATTCAGCGGAAAGCTGAAGAGACGCGAAACCGTTTTAAACCGAATGTCTGGGAAAGTTTTTGGACATCTGTCAAAGAATTTGATGCTTACACATATCTTGAACAGGCAGGTATTCCAATCTTTGAGGTATTTGGTCAAATGGGTAGGAATGAATTAACTGATCAGAAGTTGCGCATTCCACCAAATCCCAATATTCAGTTGATATGGGTATCTAATGCGGGACATTATTTGCCGCACGAGTGTCCAGAAACAGTTGCGGAAATTTGCATTAATTTTGTGGAAACACTTTCTTAATCGCTCCATTTTGTTAGAGCAGTAGGTTGGGTTTCCTAACCCAACCATGATCGTCAATTTAAGGGATAAATCCGTTGTGGGCAGTGTCTTCAGTCCCGCTGAATGCCATAAAGGCATTCATAGCGTTGATTTGGTAGGGACGATATGTTTATAGATATGAGATGTCCATATATCTTTAGCCCGTAGGGACGATATGGTATCCCAACGACATATTTTCTGCATATCGTCCCTACGGGACTAAAGAGGGGTTATTCACCGTTTTTCTATAAACATATCGTCCCTACGGGACTAAAGATAGGATAAACCCAATTACCAGGTGTATCGAACATTGATCATAATAATTTCTATGTTTTCTTAAATTGATGCCTATGGTTCGGTTTCTCAACTGAACCTACCAAATGTCATACCCTTTGATTTACTACAAACTCACTTTTGCTCAGGAATTTCAACCGGCAAATCCAGCCGGTCTCCCCATTCTTTCCAAGACCCAATGTAGTTGCTTACTTTTGGATAACCGATAAGCCGCAACGCCAAATAGGTTTGGGAAGAACGGTAACCGCCCTGTCAGTAACACATCACCTGCTTCTCTGGTGTAATACCTACTGTTTCATACATTTGCCGGAGTTCATCAGCAGATTTGAATGCACCCGTTTCATCAAGATTATTGAGCCACTCTATATGTATAGAACCGGGAATTGCGCCAGCACGTTCAGCACGAGCAACTCTACCGTAGTGTTCGTCATCTGTACGGGTATCTAAGGGAACGAAATCGTCTTGATTTAGCGAGGCATGAATCACATCCGCATCCATGTGTATATTATGTTTTGCTTCTATCGGAAATTGTGGCATTTCAGGAGGTTCAACCCCTTCAGTGCTGACCGCTCCGTCTGCTGCTAACCATGCCCTGAAACCACCATCAAGTAAACGTGTATCAGAATGTCCTAAATACTCGCAAAACCACAAACCGCGAGATGCCTTCGTCCCTGAAATATTTTCATACCATATAATTGTTTTCGTATGGTCAAGACCGCGTTGTTGGAACAGGTAAGCAATCATCCACATAAAAGCGTCAAATGTCTCTTTGCGGGTATTTATGAGACTCAATCCAAAAAGATCGAAATGAAGCGCGCCCGGAATATGTCCGCTTAGATATTCATGTGTCGGACGCGTATCAACGATACAAAACGATTCATCATTAAGATTGTCTTTCAATTCCCCAACTGAAATAACAAGTTGAGGATTCACGTAACCTTTGGACGCCATTTTCAAACTGCCTTTCTGGTAGGATTTTCACTACCATTTTTAATAATCTTTATTGTTTTCCATCTTCCTGTGCGATACCAAAGCCACATGGCGGCACCTTGCACCACATTTGAAAGTGCAATTCCGAGCCAAACCCCTTTCAATCCGATAAAATGTGACAATAGCATAACAAGCCCTAAACCAACTCCCATCTGAGCAGCGAGGGTAATAATCATCGGAGAAAAAGTATCACCCGCACCGTTAAGTGCCTTGCCTAAAACTAAAGAAAATGCTATAAATCCAAATGTGAGCGATAGGTACTGGAGGTAAACTGATCCGATTTTTATGACTTCTGAGTCATTGCTAAAAATCTGAATAAACATTTGCGGAAAAACAAGAAAAAGCACACCAATTCCTGCCATTACCGTTGTGCCTAAGATATTTCCCATCCGCGCTGATTTTTCTGCTCGCTCTATC
>JAPPMR010000247.1 GCA_028818995.1 Candidatus Poribacteria bacterium
GTGTGAGGGAATACGTGGAAGAACAACTTCGATTCGGTTTTATAGAATCAGAATTACGCGAGCCTGAGACTGAATCGCCTTATGCGGACTTCGATTTACCCGCTTTGGCTACGGATGCGGCGAGTTGCACCAAATGTCCGTTACACGAGACACGAAATAGTGTTGTCTTTGGGGTCGGGAATACAGATGCTGACCTGATGTTCATCGGTGAGGCACCGGGGGCTGATGAGGACCGACAAGGAGAACCTTTTGTCGGGAGAGCGGGTCAATTGCTAACGCAAATCATTGAGGCAGGGATGAAACTCAAGCGCGGGGATGTCTACATTGCCAATGTGCTTAAATGCCGTCCCCCTGGCAACAGAAATCCTGAACCAGATGAAGTCGAGACGTGTAGTCCTTATCTGGTACGCCAGATAGAACTGATCCAACCGAAGGTTATTGTTGCTCTTGGAAGCTTCGCTGCACAGATGATGCTTGGGACGAAAATAGGTATTACAAAACTCCGCGGGGAGTTCCATCCGTGTAATGTAGCGGGACTACGTGTCCCACCACATAGGCAACCTCCGGTTGTGATGCCGACGTATCATCCAGCATACCTTCTTAGGAACCTGGGTGCCAAGCGTGAAGTGTGGGAAGATGTTAAAAAAGTGCTTGCTCGTTTGTCTGAAGCATAGAACGGAGGAATAGTTATCAGTTATCGGAGGAATAGTTGTCGGTTGTCGGTCTTCGGTTAAGAAACCTCTTAACCGACAACTGAAAGCGCAGCGTACTAATAACTGATAACCATTCTTTTGAAAACTGATAACCATCTTACTGACAACTAATTATGCGTTATGCAAATGTCGCTTTTCCGCTATCGGTTGATCAAGTGTTTACGTACGGCGTGGCTCCGGAGCTGGACGCAGTTTTGCAACCTGGCACCCGTGTCTTAGCACCTTTCCGAGGACCGCTTCAGGAAGGCGTTGTTGTTGAACGACTCAATGAGACTGATCTCGCACCTAATCTTATCAAGAATATTTCTGAATGTCTTGATGAGGAAACCCCGACGTTCTCGGCTGAACTACTTGCTCTCACCAAATGGATGGCAGAATATTATGTCTGCTCGTGGGGGACTGCTCTCTTTTGTGCGGTGCCAGCTGCTGTGCGAACCCAGAAGAGACAAAAGGTGCGTCTTGTATCAGGGGCACCTGCACCGCGCGGGAAAGTACAAAAGGAGATTGTTGCCCTTTTAGAAGCAGAAGGAGAACTTTCCCTCAATCAGCTTGTCCGACGTGTTGGCATAAGTTACCAGAACCTCCGTCCGAGGATTACCGCGCTCCGCGAAAAGGGTATTGTTGATCTCGATGTCACCCATAAGCCGAAAGCCAACACGCAGGAAACCACTGTAGCAACTTTAGCTTTACCGTCCGCTGATATTGAGGAGGAGATTGCTCAGCTCAGAGATGGCACGGAGGGTTCCGGAAATCCGCTTGGACAGCGCACGAGTAATCGTCGACACGCTGCCGCTGTCAAGCATGCCGAAATACTGCAGATATTGCTCGACGCGGGTGTTCCCCTGGGGACAACCGACCTGACGAAACGGGTAGGTACCAGCATTTCACTGCTCCGCACGCTTGAAAGACGTGGATTTATTCATATCACCCGGACGCAGGCGGTTCGTAATCCGCTGAGTTCTGAACCGGTCACCGCGACACAGCCGCTTCACCTGAATCCGGCGCAATCAATGGCTTTCGCAGAGATTCAGGATGCGATAGATCCGTCATCTTGGGGTGCTGCTGAGCAAGCACCGATCTTCCTATTGCACGGCGTAACCGGAAGTGGGAAAACCGAGGTCTACATGCAGGCGATGGCAGAAATCCTTGCACACAGAAAATCTGTCATTGTATTGGTGCCGGAGATCTCGCTCACACCTCAGACGGCCTCGCGATTTGTGGGAAGATTTGGAAATCGTGTGGCGTTGCTGCACAGCCGGTTGAGTGATGGGGAACGCTACGACCAGTGGTATCGTATCCAAAAAGGTGAAGCGGATATTGTAATTGGACCCCGTTCCGCTATCTTTGCCCCTGTGAAAGAACTTGGAATGTTGATTATAGATGAGGAGCACTCGGATTCCTATAAGTCAGACACTGCCCCGCGTTACCACGCGCGGGAGGTAGCACAGAAACGAAGTGACCTCGCAAACTGCCCTGTCCTACTTGGGAGTGCGACACCCTCACTTGAGAGTTTCTATGGTGCGAAAAATGGGAGTTATCGCCTTCTTGACCTGCCCGACCGTGTGCTTGATAGAAAGATGCCTGATGTTCACATCGTTGATATGCGAGCCGAATTCAAAAAAGGCAATCGGACGATTTTTTCTGACGTGCTCCGAAGTTCGATTGAAGAACGGCTTGTCCGGCGTGAACAAATTATCCTGTTTCTCAATCGGCGTGGACATTCCACCTATGTTTTCTGCCGAACTTGCGGTTATGTTGAGCGATGTGACAACTGTTCTATCTCGCTAACCTATCACCGTGAAACGAAACTACTCACATGCCACCATTGTGGTAGCAAACGTCCTACACATTCAGCATGCCCACAGTGTAGTAGTCCCGCTATCCGGTTTTTTGGTGCAGGAACAGAGGCAGTTGAACAAGAAGTCCACAAGGCGTTTCCAAAGGCGAATGCAAAACGATTTGATGCCGATTCAACGTCGCGAAAGAACGCGCATCAGCAGATTTTAGAGGCGTTTGAGCAACAGAAGATTGATATCCTGATAGGCACACAGATGGTATCGAAGGGATTGGACTTTCCAAATGTTACGCTTGTAGGTGTTATCGCAGCGGACACTGCTTTGAACCTTCCAGACTTCCGAGCAAGTGAACAGACGTTTAGTCTGTTGACGCAGGTTGCTGGACGTTCTGGTCGTGCTGAACTTGAGGGTAAGGTCGTGATTCAGACCTATATGCCTGAGCATTACTGCATTTCGGCTGCGCAGAAGCACGACTACCTCGATTTCTATATGCAGGAAGTTGAAGCTCGGGGTGCCTTACAATATCCCCCCTTCTCTCATGTTGCGACGCTATTGCTCCGTGGCAAGGACGAGAAGGAAGTTATAGAGACTGCCCACGCCGTGCGGGATCAACTTGAACTCTGGCAAGCAGATCAGAGGCACACTTCAGTAGGGGCATCTCTTGTGGATGCCCCTTCCGATGGTGAGGAGGCTACAGTAGAAATTCTCGGTCCCACGCCAGCACCACTCTCGAAAATTGAGGGGAAATTTCGGTGGCATTTCTTACTCCGAAGTGCCGCTGTTGGAAAAATCGGTCAACTCCTTAAGTGCTTAACTGAGGAACCACCCTCTGCAATTAAATCGAATGCGATTGAACTTGTGATAGATATTGATCCAACGAGTATACTTTAATAGTTGTCAGTTATCAGTTGTCAGTCATCAGTTAAGAGGGGATATGAAT
>JAPPMR010000385.1 GCA_028818995.1 Candidatus Poribacteria bacterium
GTTTAAGTTGCTTATATCTGGCATCGGCGCGTTTCCAAAACGCGCCTACCGTATGCACATTTAGCACGTAAAGTGCCTTAAATTGACAGTTATGGGTTTCGCTGCGCCCTACCCAACCTATAGATGCGGAAATTGTTAGTGGAGTTAGACTCACATGGCAAAGATAACAAAACGCACTCTTGTAAAAATTATTGTATGTGCGCTACTGATTGGGGGCATCGTCGTATTTGTCCGTGACTGGAACGGTGTTCGTCTTCTCGCTGTTTCTCCAGAGATTCTAAAGTATCGTCGCGTAATTCAGAAACATGCGGCAACACATCAGTTGGATTGGCGGCTGATTACTGCACTGATTGTCCAAGAATCTGGATTTAACGAATATGCCGTAAGTTCTGCTGGTGCGAAGGGACTGATGCAGCTAATGCCTAAAACAGCAGAAGAATTAGGTGTCACCGATCCGTTTGAAGCACATGAAAGCATTGCTGGTGCAACACGTTATCTACGCAGTTTATATGATCTCTATCCAGAAAGTTCACATCCGAATCGTATCCGTATTGCTTTAGCGAGTTATAACGGTGGACGTGGACATATCAAGGATGCACAAAAAATTGCCAAACATCGCGAACATGAGTCACATGAGTGGGAGTGTCTTAGCAAAAATCTCGGTCTGCTCACAGAAAAAGATAAAAAACTACATGCTGAAATATGGAAGTCGGGTGTGCCACCGCACGGGTACTTTAGAGGTTACAACGAGACTCGCCAGTACGTGAAGCGGGTGATGGGGTATTATGATCGGTTGTGCTATTTTTCTGATATTGTGCGGCGGGTGAAATCGCCACTAAATTTATAGCAGAGATTTAGGGAACAAATGCGTGATAAAAGACTGAAAGCGAAAAGTAAAGGCAGATACCCATAAGATACCTGCCTATGTAGACGTTGTCGTTAGATAAGAATCGGAGTTACCATGGAATGACCGCATCTGCCCAGATTAATGATGATCCGGATTCATTTTTCTTCCAGGCGGTTATGCTTCCAGTGGCACAGCAATCACCTATAGAATTTCTGCAATCAGCAGTACCAGCGACCTTACCCTCTACCCTGGAATTTTGGTAATATATTCCCTCAAATTTACCAGCTGCGCTTCCCCTAACGTTTTTTACTTCGTGAGGGGTGTGGTTACTAAAACCCCAATGACCTTTATATTCCTCGTTATGACATCTTACATTTGAGGTTGCTATCCATCGATGATAATTTTCATCATTTTTATTCTTGGCTGATGTCCGAGCACGTGACACGAGTATTGGAGCAGTATTGAGAGGGTACTGATCAATTGCCGTTGCGTAAGTATTATCTCGTGTATATGTGTCGTAATCGTGTTGCACCCGATTTTCCCACGGTTTGTGATGAGAAAAAACAGTACTACTTATCAAAACGAGAATGAGAAAACTGAAAATCCTTTTCATAAGAATTGACTCCTTGTTATTGTAGGTTAAGAAATTTATATGGGTCTATACCCGCCTTTTCACGATTAATAACTGTAAGCCACGCTGGAAATGTGCCAGACTCATATATTTGATCAACAACAGCGTCAGACATATCCTCTGGATGTCCTGTGATTCCGATTATGTCTTCGCCATTATCACTCCACTGGATGTACACGGTCCCGCGCATGATAGGGTATAGTAACCCATTTTCTTCACCGATACCTGCAGTACGGTGTCCTTCTTTCCATAACTTGATTCGTACGCGTATCATTAATTCATAGATGGGCAGGTCATTTTCATAGTTAGCCCAGTTGACGTTTTTAGGAAAATCCTCTGGTATTTCGGGATATGGTCCGAATCCATGAGGTGATACGCGTACTTCTTCAGCGTTTTCCGTTTTCTGCGTTGCTGCGGTAACAGGTTTCGTTATTTCATCGGTGCTTTTATCCGTTTCTGCACCGGTTACTTCGTTGACGGGTTTCTCTGCGGTTGGCGTTGTGCTTTCCACAGATACCATATCGGCTGCCTGTTCTGCCTTGTTGTTCGCTTTCTGAGTCACTTCCCATTGGCGAGCGACTTCGGCTGTTTTGGCTGCCTCTTGCCTATAAGGTGCAGTGTCATATCGGTACCATAAATAACACGCACCGGCAATGATTATAAGGAGGGCAATAGCACCAATAATCCATTTTATTGGGGTGATGTCTCGAGTCATCTATATAACCTCCGATTGTTGTATGACACACCACAATGGCATGTCTGTTATGAGAGTTTGCTGTGATGCACCAAAAGTTTCCACTCGTCAGCGGAGGACGCACACCATGCGCGTTGTGTAATCTGGTGCAGGTATCTCTATATTATTTGAACTTGCGTAAATACTTGAGATTATTTTTCAAACAATTATATTGATACCTTTCACTAATTAAGACGTAGTACTGTGTAGAAATCCGACATAATTTGAAAAAAAACACAGTTTCGTCTAAAAAATTGACAAAACTGCTCAAAATTATAAGAATTTGAAGAAGTTCAAGGAATAAGTATATATCAGTAGGACATCGCAATTCTAAGAAATATGTGAGTCCAATTTTTAGAATTTCTACCCACGAAAGTCTATCTCTCTTCAATTGTCTCAACGTTGGCACGGGGCAATGTCGTTTTTTCACCATCTTCAAATTCAACACTAAGCACCCGCACCTCTGCTTCTGTTTCCAATTTCTGTAATTCAATTGGCAATTCGGTGACGCGTCCCAATTTTCCAAAATGCGGTTCACGAATAACACGGACAGGACTGCCAACCTCTAACATACCCGCAGGTGCATCAGTGTCTGTATTTTCAGTTTCTGTAACCAACGGAATTACGATTTCTGGTCGGACAACACCCGCGCGAATTTGAGTGGCACCGTTGATAGAGGTTTTCATGCCTTCGCGTTCCTTGAGCAAGGCAAAAGTGCGTTCCGCCATTGCGATGCTGCCAAATCCTTCAGTAATAACCAATGTAATGCCGAGTTCTTCAGAACCGGTAATCGCCACACCGAGTTCGTAGCCGAGTAGTTGACGCAAATCTGCGTCATCAATACCGCCAGCGATGATACCTTGGACGCCAAGTTCAATTGCCTTCTGAATTGCATCGGTGGCAACCAGCGCACCACCGACGAGTATGTTCTCTCTGTGTTCAGGTAGTATCTGTTCTGCAGTCAACTCCTCACTCGGTGAATTTGCCACCATAACTAAGTTGCCTACTGTCTCACCGCCAACACCGAAGATGCCTTGAATGTAAGTGCCGTAGGTTTCCACTGTGACGCCTTCATTCGGGATAGTTTCTGTTATCGTGCCATCTGTGTATGCTTTGAGTTCAACAGGGATAGGCGGTTCGCGAAGGATGACTTGTCCAGTGACATCTGATATTGATTCAATTGTGCCAGCGATGGGTGAACGTGCCTGCGATTTGAAAAGCCCGAAGAGTCCCTT
>JAPPMR010000457.1 GCA_028818995.1 Candidatus Poribacteria bacterium
GGATATAGACTGAGTAAATTTATTGTCCAAATGAGTGCTTCAGACTTCCCCAAGTGAGAGACAACTTTTGAACAGGATGTACATCAAGTGATCCTTCACCTAATGAAATTGATGTAATAATCGGGACCGCTCCTGTTTCTAAAGAGACAGCATCAATTGAAACAATTTCTGTATTTGGATGTGGATTTTCCCATTTCGTGGTAATCAATCCAGCTTTATTGCAAGCAGGTTTTTCGTGAGCTTTCCACCCCCATACAGAATTCTTATCAGCAAAATTCTTTTCTATATGGCACCAATCATGGGAATTAAAACCTGTTGTCATCTCAAGAGTTTCCTGTTTCCCACCTCGGTAATTCATGACAAACTTGTAACTTGGTCCTCCACCATGCGACCAGCCGGTTGCGTGGAAAAAATAGATAGATTTTGCTACGCCTTCAACAACGATGTCATTAACAGCCTTCGGCCATCTTTGCGCATTAGTTCCGAAAAGGACAATACCACCGTCTATAATCTGGAATTTAACCTTTTTGTCAGGTCCCTCAAATTCTCCTATTTCACCTATAGGAAGAAGTGAGTAAGTATTGTCACCTGCATTTAACGTCCACCATTGATGTCCTACCAGTTTAGTGTTTGAGTATGGTTCAAGGTCAATAGGCACGAATTCTTCCAATGCAAGTGCTTGTTCTATACCAAAAAGTGTAACAGCACAAAACATTGTAATTATTAGAAGCAACTTAACTAACTTCATAATTAATTCCTCCTTGTTTTTATTGCATGCAGTATAATTACAATTGTAAATAGTGTCAACTATTTTAAAACTTTCAAAGTATTCAAGTATTGTAGGTATTAAGGAGACAAAAACAAATAGAATCGTGTCCATCCGATGGGTAGGAAGGATTAAGCATCTATTTTCTGCTCTTTGAGGTGGGTACCGCAGGTTCCACATACAACGTCTTTTCGTGTGTGTAGTGGACGTAACCCGCAACGTTGCCTTTACGTTTCACAACATAGCGTGCCCATGTGTAGTCTACTGGGACGTAACTTGAATGATGTGCTTTGCTGTAGTATGCGGCAAGCTGCGCGGCTTGTAATAAAGTGGGCATAGGGATGTCCGGACGGTTTTCTGGGTTGCGTATAATGACGTGTGATCCATGAATCTGCTTGGCATGGAGCCACATATCACGTGGTTTGGCAATCTGGCGTAAAAGCAGATCATTGGATTGACTATTACGCCCGACATAGATATGAAAACCGTTGGTAGAGATGTATTTTCGGAAGGGCCCCTCATTTTTTTCCTGTTGCTGCTTGTTTCGTTGTTGTGTTTTCAGATATCCATTTTCAACAAATTCAGCATGGAGATGGTTTAGTGACTCAAGCGTATCCGCCGATTCTACTTTGGATTCATAGGAACGTAAAACTTCTTGTTCTGCTTCAAGTTCAGCAAGTCGTTGCTGAATCTGAGAATATCCACGTTTTGCTTTCGTGTATTTTTTGAATAAAGTTTGGGCATTTTCGGATGGTGTTTGTTCTGGATTGAGCGGGATCGTAAGGGTTTCAAGATCAGGACTGTAGTAGTTTTGGAGTTCAACTTGTTTTTGTCCACGAGCAATTTTGTGTAGATTGGCAAGTATAAGTTCGCCTTGGATACGATAATCTTCAGATTTTTCCGCTCGTTCTAAATCATCGTATAGTCCCTTCTCTTTTCGCTGCAGTAGGTTTTTCTGTTTTTCCAATGCCTGTCTGAGCGTATGTTTTTCTGATACCTTCTTCTCTTTCAAAGTGATCGCGTCGTAGTAAGCTGTGAGTGCCCCGCTCATTGTGTTAAAAGTTTGAGAGGAGGCACTTGGAAATTGATGTAAAGGTATTGGTGAGGCAGTCAAAGGATTCTCTCCATCCATAATCAATTGCGGAGAAGCATGGTTAGGGTCAAAATAGGCAATTACTTGTTGGTATGCCTCCCATAGTTCTGTTTTTTCTGTGCGTGCGATAATCTCCTTTGCCAGTATTGGACTAAGTCCATCAATTTTATTAAAAAGAGATTTCCAAGTTATATCTGACGTTGAAAAATGTTCTGAGAAAGTTTCTTTATTTAGATTCAATGGGTCTAACTTTGTCTGCTGAGGTGGCAACGAATAGGTCTCACCGGGCAACACCTCTCTGTATCGACTCATTGTTTCGTCAATATGTTTCAGACATTCCAAGATTCTATCGTCGGTAGCATCAATTAGAATGATATTGCTGTGTTTTCCCATAAATTCAGCAATAATTGCCTTACGCGGCGGTTGAATCGGTTCGTCAGATTTGGGTTGGACGGTTATTTTCAATATCCTATCCCAACCGAGTTGTTCAATTTCGGTGATAGTGCCGTGTTTGAGATGGGTCGAAAGAAAATCAGCGAAATAGGACTGTTTTTGTCCGGGAGGTGGTTTCTGGATTAGGTGTGCGCGGGCATGCACGGCATGTGCAGAAACAGTCAGCCAATGCGCATCTGTGCCCTGCCCAATCTTAAATGAAAAAGTACTGGGATTTGCTTGCTCAATATGGCGAATTGTGCCACCTAAGAGGGTTTGGCGTAACTCGTGTGTAACAAGATGAAGGGTTAAACTGTCAAACGACATGGGAGGAGTCTCTCTTTGTGGATTCCTAAGCAGTAATATAAAATCTGCAAACTTCACAAATTTGAGGAAACATTAAACAAGCAACTACACAGTTTGCTCCTAATGATACCGCTTCAAATCTTGGATTACACCACGGAGTTGTTTATGAATTTCAGGTGGGACGCGCGGATTAAATGGGCCTCCGACTCCTGCTTCAACATCATCAAAACCGCTTAAAATCATCGCTTCTACAACAGCAGAATAGTTATACACGCGCTCGTTCATGAAACGGATCTCTTCAAGCGGTGCAATGTCTGCTTCAATGCGCGCAGAAGTTTCATAATCACCACGACGTTGGGCATTGTTGATTTCGTCTGAAGCGCGTGCATAAGCGACTGCAATACCGGATGTATGTCCTTTTGTGCCGAGTTGTGCTGGACGTGTGCACCTGTCCCCGATACCCAACATCACAATTCCACTGTCGCCCACACCTTCAATAAGTGGCTGTACATCATTTTCGTCAGTACCAATTTTTACACCAATAAAATGCGGCGAATCGTTTAACAATCGGATAACTGCTTCTAAGTCGCGTTTTTGCCGAAAATAGAAAAGAAATCTTGCTTCACATTTGCTTCCGTAATGTTCACCGAATTTCATATATTCTTCATAGATTCCCTCGGGGTTAGAAACCCCAGTTAATGGCATTAACAGATATGCGTCCGGTGGTTTATTGAGTTCAGACTGGGCTTCAATAAGTTGTCCTGCTGGTCTAATTGGATTCGGAACGATTCCTGATATGAGGATACCGTCATCACCCATCTGCTGACCTGTTTTTTCAATGAGGCGTAA
>JAPPMR010000011.1 GCA_028818995.1 Candidatus Poribacteria bacterium
ACGTTGACGATCCGTGACATTCGGCGGCGTCCCGTGCCAGTTTAGGCAATGATGGAACATACATTCGCCTGCTTTCAACTCCACAGGAATACCGTGACTAATGTCTAAACTCCGTCTCTCATTCCACGGATTCGGTGGTGGTTCACGACCATTTTCTTGTGCTTTTGCTGTTTCTGCATTGAATGTCGCTCTTGCTTCAACCGAGAAACGTTCATCTTTGTGGCTTTTCGGCATGACGTGCATGCAACCACTGTCTACCGTTGCATCGTCTAAAGCAAGCCAGCAGCTCACAATGTTCGGGGGACTGAGGGGCCAGAAGAAAAAATCGTGATGAAAACCGAAGTGACCGTTATCTTGAGGTGGTTTGGAAATAACTTGGTCATGCCAGAGGCGTACTTCAGGGGTTCCCAATAATGCACATGCTGTGCCTGCAATTAGCGGATTATGGATAGCAGCTTCGTAACTGGATTCGCGTTTCCACATGTTGACGAATTGATGGATTGCGCGTGGATGACCTCTGCCTCTGTTGAGTTGCTGTCCTTGGCGGTCGTGTCCGTACTTGAACTCTGGGGATGAATCGTCGCCTTCGTTGAGTTCCAATTCTATGATGGCATCTAACCCGTCACGCATGGTTTGGACACCATCGTTATCTAAAACTTTCCCGAACTTGAGATAACCATTTTCTTGAAAAAAGTCAACCTGTTCCTGTGTTGCCATTCTGTTGCTCCTTGTGAATATGGTGTTTATTGACTCTATTCGCGCTGCAATATAGTGAAATACTAATATATTTTGTTTAGGTTAGCAGCGTTTGTAGTCGCGCAATTCATTGCGCCTCTTTAAAATTTGTGGACGGCACACGGAGTGTGCCTACTACCTTTAAGTTTACATCTAAATCGGAAACTGGTGATTGCCTGCAGTCAATCCGCCGTCAATGACAAAGACCGCACCTGTCGCAAAACTTGCCTCATCGGATGCGAGGAACAGCGCGGCGTTTGCAATGTCCACCGGTTTTCCGATGCGTCCGAGCGGATACCATGGCGTAATTTCGTCCAAGATATTCGGATTCCGTTCAATCATCGGTTCCCAAACTTCGGTCTGCACGGTGCCAGGGCAGATACAATTGATCCGAATATTGTCTTTTCCGTGTGCAACTGCCATAGAGCGAGTTAAAGCAATAACCCCGCCCTTTGCTGCAGAATAGGCATGGATTCCTTGTAATCCGATAAGACCGTTGACTGATGCGATGTTGACAATACTACCGCTGTCTCCCTGTTGCATAATCGGTATAACAGCGTTACTACAATGGCTTGTGCCTCGAAGTGCGACCGCTAAGTTTGCTTCCCAGTTGTTATTCAAGACGTTTTCTGTGGAACAGATAGCGTTATTTACAAGGATGTCAACTGTTCCATAAGCACTGACAGCCTCAGTGATAAGTGTTTCTGCTTCTACAGCCTCGGAGACATCCGCCTTAACAAATATCGCTTCCCCACCCGCATCGTTAATAGCAGATACCGTTGCTGTGCCGATGGCATCGTTTACGTCATCAACGACAACTTTTGCCCCTTCTTCGGCAAACCGAATGGCTATGGCTCTACCGATACCGCGTCCTGCTCCTGTGACAATGGCTATTTTATCCTTTAACCGCATGATGTAGTTTTTCGTGTCCTTATTCCATTTGTATGGTATAATAAAAAACAAATTGAAGCGAGTCTTAAACAACTAAAGAGTGTATAATGACATCAACTGGCATCCGCTGGACAACATCTGACCGATATAGAAACGAAATCTATCTAACACATGAACGTTGGCAGCATATTATTGCTTCAATTAACCATCCAAATATGACCAATTATGAGGAACATCTAAAAGCAACAATTCGCCACGGAACAAGAACGCAAGATTCGTTGAACCCACAAAAGTATCGTTATGTTAATGCCTTTAATGATTTACCTGCAGATAATACCCACATAATTGCAATTGTTCTGTTCCGATTTCGTGAAAATTCGGATGGCAAACCGATTTCAAATAACTACATTGTCACAGCTTACCAAAAACAAATAAGGTGAAAAAAGTAATGGATCAGCCAATTTTTAACTACGACGAAGTAAGTGATACACTTTACATCTCATTTGCTCCCGGTGAACAGGCAACAGGTATTGAACTAACACCTCACATCTTACTCCGACTTAACAAACAAGATCGCCGCGCTATTGGGATGACTTTTCTGGAGTACTCCTTACTTGCGCAAAAGACCGACATGGGACCTCGGAGTTTTCCACTCACAGGTTTATCCGAATTGTCCGACGATCTGCAAGACATTGTTATAGATGTTCTTCAACGTCCCCCGGTCAGTGACGTACTTCTGCTTTCATCTTACACACCATCGATTTCTGAAACGATTCCTATTATGCTTCTGCAAACCGCCTACTAATTGATGTGTTTCAAGATATAACAAAATTATTTTGTCTGATAAAACAATATATCTGTTTTATTGGATTCTTTGAATCAATTGCATGTTGTGACGTAGTAATTCATTTACAAGTTCGCTAACGTCTTTCCCTTTGACGTCAGCGAGATGCCGCATAAAATCATCAACATCTTTTTCAAGATAGATGGGAATCTGAAAAACAGCATCTGCGTTGTAGAATTCACTACGTTCACCTTTTGATAGGTCGTATTCTGCTTTCATTATGTTATATTTTTACCAAAAATCCTAATGCTGCAACGTTTGCGAAATAAAAAGTTTCGTGCGTTCGTGCTGTGGATTATCAAAGAAATCTGCGGGTGCTGCTTCCTCTACAACTACCCCTTCATCAAAGAACATGATCCGATCAGCCACCTCACGTGCGAATCCCATCTCATGTGTAACAACCAGCATCGTCATCCCTGAATGTGCAAGTTCCCGCATCACATCCAGCACTTCCGAGATCATCTCTGGGTCAAGTGCACTTGTGGGTTCATCAAATAGCATAATTTTGGGTTCCATTGCCAATGCCCTTGCAATTGCGACACGTTGCTGCTGTCCACCAGAAACCTCTGACGGATATTTATACGCTTGATCCGCAATATCCATCCGTTCTAACAAAGCTAATGCCTCTTCTTCTGCCTGACGTTTTGATAACTTTCTCACTCTCATAGGACCTAACGTTATATTCTTTAGGTTCGACAAGTGTGGAAATAGATTGAACTGTTGAAAAACCATACCGACTTCTTGTCGGATGAGATTGATATTACGTAGATCATTGCTTAACTCAATGCCATCAACAATGATTGTGCCGCGCTGATGTTCTTCAAGTCGGTTGATGGTTCGGATAAACGTAGATTTTCCCGATCCTGATGGACCGCAAATTACCGCCCTTTCACCTTTTTTGAATGAAGTGGTAATTCCTTTGAGGACATGGAAATCGTCAAACCATTTGTGTACGTCTTCACATATAAT
>JAPPMR010000639.1 GCA_028818995.1 Candidatus Poribacteria bacterium
AGCGACAAGCCGCGCGACGGGCGGAAGCTGCGCGCAACGAACCGGTAAATTTACTGACTGACGGGAACTCCACCGATGATTACGGATACAGCGTCGTTCTAACACTTGATGAATACATTCAGTACACCGCCGAGAAAGAGTTAGCAGCAGCTTGCCAAGAGTGGAACTCACCACGGGGCACAGTCATCGTCTTAGCATCAAAGACGGCGGAGATATTAGCACTCGCAAGTTATCCCACGTACGATTTGAATAATTACGCGCACGAAAATGAGGAGGCGAAAAGAAATCTCGGTGTTTGGTTTGCGTATGAACCTGGTTCAATTTTTAAAATTGTTGCATCTTCGGCTGTACTGAACGAAGGGATTATGACCTCTGAGTCAACGGTTTTTTGTGAAAATGGCAGGTATCGCCTCTCAAACGGTAGGATCATTCGCGACGTTTCAGGGAAAGGGTGGCTTACGCTGGAACAGGTACTTCACAAGTCCAGCAATATCGGTATGATTAAGGTTGTGAAGCAGTTGGGACATGAAGATTTCAGTACTTATATTGAAAGGTACGGCTTTGGAAAAATGACGGGTGTGGATCTGCCTTATGAGCACAGTGGAAGTCTTGATGCGGTGAAGCGTTGGGATACCCATTCTCTCGGTGCCGTGCCTTTTGGACAAGGCGTTATGGTAACACCGCTTCAGATGGTAAGTGCGTTAAACGTCATTGCAAATGGTGGTACGCTCCTTCGTCCATATATTACACGAGAAATCCGGGACAATAGTGGGAAGCTCGTTGAAAAGAAATATCCCATTGAAGTCCGACAGGTGATTCGCCCGATGGTAGCGAAACAGATGACAGACATACTTGTTGGTGTCGTTGAAGGCGGTAGTGGTCGACGTGCCCGTGTTGAAGGCTATCACGTAGCTGGAAAGACAGGGACCGCCCAAAAGGCTGAAAAAAATGGTAAGGGCTACCTTGGAAAAGAGATTATGTCCTTTATGGGATTCCTACCAGCAGAAAATCCTATGGTGTCAATAATTGTCATGCTTGATGAGCCAACAGGGGCTCGCTTCAGTGGGCAAATCGCCGGACCACTTTTTCAGAAGGTTGCTGCTCAAACGATGCAATACTTAAAACAGACCGAGTTTTTCGGACCCGAACTTCAAAAAACACCCAAATACACACCTGCTATAACAAAACAGACACCGACACAACGCTTTACTGTGAAAGGAGAGGGGCTGTGAGGCTTCATGCGCTGCTCCACGGACTGAACATTACTGCCAGTACTGGATCATTGGATGTTGATATCACCGGTATTGCCAGTGACAATCGGGAAGTCAAGCCTGGTAATATTTTTGTCTGTTACCAAGGCATCAGTGTGGACAGTCATGGTTTCATTCCAGATGCCCTTCAAAAGGGAGCAGCAGCTGTCATCGGTGAAAAGCCGGTGGCGGCTTTAGGGGTGCCAGCAAAGTCGATTATTTACGTCCAGGTCCCCAACGGACGACGTGCAATGTCTTTGTTCGCTGCCAATTGGCACGGCAACCCTGCCCAACACCTTAAACTCATGGGTATTACAGGTACCAACGGTAAAACCTCTACAGCACATCTCATACATGCCATACTCAAGGCGAGTGGACAGAAAACGGCACTCATTGGCACCGTTGGACACCGATACACGAACAACCAAGGCGAAGAAGAAACACTCCCAGCCGCCCTCACAACCCCTGATGCATTCGCCCTTCATGCTCTCTTCAAGCAGTTTAAAGAAAACGGCGTGAAATATGTCACAATGGAAACCTCGTCGCAGGGACTGGCGTTGCAACGACTGGCGGGACTTACCTTCGATACCGCTGTCTTTACCAATTTTACCCAAGATCACCTTGATTATCATCAGACGATGGAAGTGTACTTAAAAGCGAAGCTAATGCTGTTTGAACAGCTTGGTGAAGCGAGTTTTGCAATTTTAAACGGCGATTCGCCTGTCGCGGAACGTATTGCCCAGGTCTGCTTGGACTCAGAATTTTTGATGTATGGATTCGGCGAAAACGCTGATCTACATGCTGAAGATATTCGGTATTCTCATAATCGGTTGACATTTACGGCGGTTACGCCAAGCGGTAGGATTCCTGCGAAGTTGCAATTGCTCGGAGACTATAACCTTTACAATGCCCTTGCTGCCATTGCCGTTGGACTCCGTTACGATTGTCCTATTTCAGCAATTCAGGAAGGTCTCGCCGCCACTGTAGTCCCTGGGCGGTTTGAACTCATTGACCGAGGACAGGATTTTGCCGTTATTGTTGATTATGCGCATACGCCGGACGGCTTAGAAAATGTACTGACTGCCGCGAAGCGCGTCGCTAAACGAGATCTGATTTGTGTTTTTGGGTGCGGAGGGGACCGCGACAACGGGAAACGCCCCAAAATGGGAAATATTTCTGCCCAAATTGCAGATTACAGTGTGATTACTTCCGATAATCCGCGTACTGAAGACCCAGATGAAATCATCGCGCAAATTGTGTCAAATTTACCACATGATACCAAATATGTGTGTATTTCAGAGAGACGCGAGGCAATCCACCACGCAATCACCACAGCGCAATCTGGAGATGTCGTTGTCATTGCAGGCAAAGGGCATGAAGATTATCAAGAGATCCACGGTGAAAGATTTCCGTTTGACGATAGAGTTGTCGCTTCAGAGATTCTGGAGTCCTTTTAATTAGTTGTGTAAGCGCGAAATGTTTGTAGATGCCAAGTACGGAAATTAACAATCTTAACATTTCATATCAGGTTGCTGGAGAAGGCGACGTAGTTCTCCTGTTACATGGCTGGGGCGGTGAGGCTGCGAGTTTTCAACCTGTTTTTGAATGGTTAGCACAATCCCACAAAGTTTACGCACTTGATTTGCCGGGGTTCGGCAAGAGTCAGATTCCACCTACAGCATGGGATACATCTGATTACGCTCAGTTTGTTACAGCGTTTTTGGAGAAGTTTGGCATCCCGAAAGTCCACCTCATCGGCCACTCCTTTGGCGGTAGAATTTCGATTATTATCTCAGCGGAACATCCTGAAAAAGTCGATAAACTCATCTTGATTGACAGTGCCGGAATCAAGCCGCGCCGAACTGCAAAATACTATCTCCGTGTAGGTGTCGCAAAAATCGGTAAATTGATTCGCCGATGTGGGAAATATGGTGTACTCGTTGCGAACGCGATGTCTGCACGTATTGGTTCCAAAGACTATCGGAATGCTGGAGATATGCGTGCCACGCTTGTCAAAGTCGTGAATCAAGACCTGCGTGCACTCCTGCCTCGGATAACTGCATCAACGTTGTTAATCTGGGGTGAAGACGATAAGGATACACCTGTATCATTCGGACAGATTATGGAGAAGGAGATACCTGATGCAGGACTGGTTGTTCTAAAGGAGGCGGGACACTTTTCATACCTCG
>JAPPMR010000132.1 GCA_028818995.1 Candidatus Poribacteria bacterium
TACGTTCAAAGTCGCACCTTTTCACAAAAATTCCACTATCCCCATAAAAGACCTTTAGATATTTACCGCGCATGTCTGCGGTAATCTCAATAATGCGATATAGAATACTCCGACCATCAATTTTTTGAAGGAATCCACCACCAACATACCCCGAAGATAGTGCTGTTTCGACTGCAGCAAATGCCCCCGCCTCAAGCCAAACGTCTGCATGTAAAAAAACGAGAATTTCACCTATTGCTGATGCCGCGCCAGCATTCAACTGTTTAGCACGTCCCCGCTCAGATTTAATTACCTTCCCATATTTTTCTGCTATGCTGATAGAACCGTCAATGCTGCCGCCATCTACAATAATAAGTTCATGGTTTTTCAACTCAGGTTGAAATCGAGAGAGCGTTTTTTCCAAAATCTTTTCTTCATTCAGAATCGGAATAATAACTGAGATCATATCATTCTTAACTACAACAAGACAACCTACTGGAGTGTCTACCGAAATTTTACGGGTAAAGGTCACATTCGGAGAACGCTCCCACTGAATCCTGCGGAATGCCAAACGCGCATTCAGCGTTGATTCACAGAACACCCTCTTTGTAGGAGGGAACTCTGATTCCCGACTACTGACACGACTCGCAATTTTTAGTGTAGACAGAACACTACTACGAAGTTTTATTAACATACTGGTTCAATGCCAAGATCGGAAAAACAGAAGCATAAATCGGATCGCTGTATCCACCAATTACTTCCCAATAAATACCGACACAACTCTCTTGCCATGAACCGTTTTCTTTTTGATTCTCCATGAGAAACTCGATTCCTTTTTGCGCAGCCTGATTCTCACCATCAGTAAGTAAAAGTGCAGAGGTGCACCATGCCGTCTGCTCTACGGTGCTATTCGTAGGATTGCCAAACATGTCTTCTCCCCAACCACCATCTGCATTTTGTGTCTGTTCCAACCAACGAATACCGCGGGCAATCTCTGGCACATCTCCAAATCCTGCTTTAACAAGTGCAACAAGCGCGCATGCTGTTCCATAGGTGCGTTTCGCTAACCAGAGATCATCCCAGTAGCCGTCACGATGAATATTCGCACGTAGCCATTGAATACCACGGTTTACAAACATTTCATTGTCACCGCCTGCAAGTAATGCCTCAATAGCATGTGCGGTAATGCTAACACACCCGACATCACCTTGCCCTGGTTGATACGTGCTCCAACTTCCATCTGTCCCCTGATTCTGTTTCAGCCACTCAATCCCGCGTTGAATTGCACTTTTTGCATCTGTGGATGTAAGTTTTGCTCGAATTATAGCAAGGGTTGCCAAAGCAGTATCATCCGCATCACTGGGAAGAGAGCTATCCTGCATGCCAGAAAATGCCCAACCCCCGTTGTCATTTTGATGATCAACAAGCCATTGTGCTGCTTTAGAAGTTACCCCTGAATTACCAGAATACTTTTCATCAACTTCTGTCAAAGCGATGGTACTTAGTGCAGTATCCCAGACATTGAGGTTTACTGCTTCACGACATCCACCATCAGGGTTTTGCGTGGCTTGAAGCCATTTGATACCTCTTTCTATTAATACAGAGATATCAGGGTTGGCATCCCCTTTGTCGCGTAGTTCAATCAATGCCAAAACAGAGAGGGCAGTGATATAATTCACACGAAACCAACTGCCATCACTCAAAACACGTGCTTTTAACCATGCCACCAGCGAATTTATAATTTCGAGGCGTTTGCTTGTATTTAATTCTATTATAATAAAGACGGGTACTAAAGTATGTTGTTCAGCAATAAACAACTCTTCAAAAAGAGATGTGTTGAAAAGGTCAACAGGAGGAAGTTTGTTTCTTGGGGGTTTCAATAAAGCGCGCAGCGCTGGGATACGCGCTAAAAGTTTGACGAGTCTTATCAACGGCAATGCATTTTTAGAAACGGTTAATTTACGCCAATCAAACCGATTGAAAGATGCGTAGGAAAGTTTTACTAATGCAAGATCAAGCGGGCAGTGCGGAATGCTCGACAATGTTTCCTGAAACTGTGGTGTTGACGCGTTTTGAGATGCTTGTTCCAAAATCAATTGTGCAAACAACGTTGCATCCGAATTTGATTGATTTGCGGTATCTAATCCCCATGCACCATCTTCCTTCTGGTTTTTTACGAACCAATCAATCAATGCTTTTTCTGGTGTTTGTCCTTGTGCAAGTTGAATCCAAGCATAAGCACAAGACGGAAACGTACTTGAGGAGAGTTGTCCTTCAAAGTTTCCATCCGCGTGCTGCTGTGCCAGCAAAAAATCAATAGCACGTGCTAAAGCAGATGTGACTTGTTGCTTAATTGCCGAATTATGTTGGGATGTTCGACTTTCTGTCATCGTTTAAGGCTACCCCATAAAAGCGGTAATGTTAGTTCAGTAAATTCAACCGCTTGTGGTTTCTCAAAGTTAGGACTTAGTTCGTCAGCTTCGCGGGCAATGTCACTTATCCGCACCTCGTCGATTAAACCTATCCACTTAAACTGCCGCGTGTTCTTACTCCCAATGACTACATCGTAGTCGGCACCTTTCAGCTTTCCACCATGGTCCTTTGATGCCGCCTCTTTGCCATTGATATAAAGTTTAACTGCGTTGGAATCATAAGTACCAGCGATGTGATACCACTGCTTCAATTTAAGTGCTTCTGCTGGCTCGGCAGATGCACCTCCTTTTGAAGTATTAATATGAAATTTGGGCATAGCATTTGAAACGCCTAAGTGGTATGCGCCAGGAGGACCATCCCAGTTAGCGCATATAAGCCGCCAACCGTTTAAGTCTTCGGGGTATACCCAAGCTTCTACGGTAACAGCAGTTTCAGGTATAAGTTCTTTCACCTTACCAAGTGAGATCACTGTGTTACCATCAAAACGGAATGATTTTCCGGGTTTGTTCTCTTTATTCCAATCTTGGTTGGGATCCCATGCTGCTTTCCCTTCAACCTTTGCCTCCACATTGTTATTAGATATATCCTTGACCTTGGCTTCATCAAAATGCCAGAGTCCAAGGGTATTGTCATCAGGAAGGTATTCAAAGCCACCTTCTGCGAAACAATTGGCAATTCCAGAGAAAAGTAGACTTATACACAACAGAATACAACACTGTTTTATAGATAACATTCTTTATTTTTCCTCCATAAATGCTTATGACATTTTGAAGAAGTATAGCATATTTAAACGAACCTGACAATCTGTTGATGATGAACCTCAAGTATTGCCGATCTACTTGTTCCACAACGCTCAAGTCTGATAACCACTCACGCACTTTCTGATGCAATGTCGTATGGCTCACTTCTATCCCAAAAAGACAACTCTTTCGCTGCTGCTTTATAGTCAAAATGTGCTGTTAGATAACACATCCGTTCTGCAACACGATGTGTCCATTTACCTTGCAACCTTT